>JAYTIP010000151.1:0-2799 GCA_043731745.1 Elusimicrobiota bacterium
GCCGCTCGGATCCCGCGAGTCCGGGGACGCTGGCGAGCGCGGCCGCCTGGACGAAGGCGTAAAGGACGGCGGTGATTGCGAGCGCCGTGAGCACGGCGAACGGCGTGTTTCGTTTGGGGTCCTCGACCTCGCCCGCCGGCACGGGCACGACCTCGAATCCCTGGAAAGCGAAATACGCCAGGAAGCAGGCGCGAGGGAGATTGGACCATCCGTGCGGGGCGAACGGCGTCAGGCCGCTCTTGAGAACCAAGGGAAGTCCGGCGAGCGCGATGACGATCAGCGGCACCATCTTCGCGAAGGTCAAGGTCGTCGACACCCGCGCGCCGGGCTTAGCGCCGCGCAGGTTGACTCCCGCCAGGATGACGATCGCCGCGGCCGCGACGATCTTGGTCATCCAGGGCCCCTGCAGCCTCGGGAAGAACGGGGCCGCGTAAGTGGCGAGGCCCGAGGCGACGGCCGCGAAGCTGATGATTTCGGTCACCCAGCACAGCCAGCCGATGCCAAAGCCCACGGTCGGGCCGAAGGCTTCCTGCGCGTAGCGCGCGGGCCCGCCTGCGGTGTCGCGCGAGGAGGACGCTTCGGCGAAGCAAAGCGCCACCGGCGCCAACAGCAACGCCGTGACCAGGAACGCCGCGATCGACGCGGGGCCGAGCAACGCGGCGAGCTTACCCGGAAACAGGAAGATCGAAGAGCCGACGACGGCGTTGACGCCGATGGCTGCGAGATCGAGCCGCGTCAGCGGGCGCGCGGCCTCGCGGCTCACGGCTGGGGGCCGCCCGAGAGCAGGATCTTGGTGCCGATGAAGCTTTGCGTGTAGAGGCGGCGCGCGACGGCGATCGGCAGCGTCAAACACAGGTGCGGATACGCCTCATGCTCGGCTTCCTTGAGCGGCGGGCCGTGGATCACGAGGCCCTCCTTGGTGAAGAGCACGAACTCGCCCAGCGCGCTGGCGCGCACCGAGGTGCCGACCTGCGGAGGCTCCCACTGGAGCTGGCCGCCCACCTGGTCGGACTTCGGACGCTCGGGGCTGGCGAAGCGTTCCTTGGAGACGATGGTGGCCGACTTGGGCAAAGGCCGAGTCTCGCCGCCGACGACGCGCGGCGTCGCTCCCTTTAGAGCGAGGCTCTCGACGATCTGATCGCCGCGTACGAGATGGACCTTGTCGTTCTCCTCGTCGAGGCGGATCCACAGGCTCATGATGTCGAGCTGCTTTTCCAAAAGACGCTTCTCCTCCGACAGCGCCAGGCCGCCCTCGAACAGCGCCTTGCGCGACTTGGTGAGGTTCGCCGCACTCGCCTTGGCGCGCGCGAAGTCGCGGCGCACTAGGTCGCTCAAGGCCTGGCGCTCGCTGAGATCGAGTTCGAGGTCCTCGCGCGCGACCGACAAGGCCGTCGCCTCATCGGCGGCGAGCGCGGCGTGGGCCGCGACCCAACGGCCGAGCAGCCACAGCCCGGCGAGCACGACGGCGCCCGCCAGCACGAGTCCGGCCGCGCCGACGCGGCGGTCGAGACGACGCAGGCCGCGTTCGAGTTCCTCGTTCATTCGAAGATGTACACCTTGGTCCCGTTGGGGGCGCTTTGATAGAGCTTCTCGAGGTCGGCCGCGCCCACGCGCACGCAGCCGTGCGAGGCCGGGCGGCCGAGCAGCTCCTCGCGCTTGGTGCCGTGGATGAGGTAGCCGTCGCCCAGGTTCATCACATAGGCGCCGAGTTCCCCCGAAACCATGCGGGAAGGATCGTCGGGCGGCGGCACGGGCTCGCCGAACTCGACATACGCCCAGTCTGGCTTGCGCCACTGCGGGTTGAGCGCCTTTCCGATGATGCGGAACTCCCCGCGCGGCGTCACGAACTCCCACTTGCGTCCGCTTTTGGCGTCCTTGAGCATGCCGCCGCGGCCGACCGAAACATCGGCCTGCCAAAGGAGCTTCGCTCCTTTTTTCATGTAGAGCTTGTTGGCCTTCGCGTCGACGACGATATGGAGGGCTCCCTTGAGGCGCTTTGAGACCTTCGCGCGCAGCAGCGCCACCTCCCCCTCAATGGCCTTTTGGGTTCTCAAGTAGCCCTTATCTTCCGGCAGAATGTTGGGTATCTCCGCCAGGAACCGGGCGTCTCCCGCGCGCTCGCCCGATTCTCGGACCAAAGAGCGAAGGCGCCTCGCGCCGGCGTCGAGGGCGCGAGACTCGTCTTCCAGACGCCCGGCCTCGCGCGACAAGCGCCCCGCGTCGAGAGAGATCGTGGCGACGCGCCAGCCGAACGCGCCGAGCCACAGCACGAGGGCCAGCGGATAGATGGTGCGGCCGAACGGATTCTCGCTCACCCCGCTAGTTTACGAAATCTAGGGAAGCGGAATTTCGTCGACGGGGGGCTCGTCCGGGCGGGTGGCGCGCGGGGCGCGCTTCTCCGACAGCAGGCCCGAGAGGGTCCGCGCCGCGGCTTCGCCGATCTCGCCGGGATTTGCGAAGGCATCGCCCTTCGGCCGCAAGGCCGAGCGCAGGACCGCCTCACCCGTGCGCGCGTCGAGCGCGGAGACCTCGAGGGTCTTCCACGACGGGTCGAGCGTCAGAAAAACGATCGCGTCGGCCCCGGTCGCGCGGCGTATCTCGTCGAGCAGGCGGGGATTGCTCGCGGCTTCAAGCCCCACCGCCGATCCCGCGAGCACGCTGTCGCTTTCCTCGAGCGAAGAAGCCGCGGCTCCCTCGCCCTCAAGGCGCCGGACGAGTTCGCGTGATATGGCCACGCCCTGTCCCCGCGAGCCGCGTACGGCGGCGACGGCCAAAGTACGGGCGCGGAAGGATGGCGAG
>JAYTIP010000152.1:0-6103 GCA_043731745.1 Elusimicrobiota bacterium
TCGTCGTCTCTTTTTCCCGGCCAATATGGGTGCACGCCGTAAAGGCCAGCACGATGAGCCCAAACGTAAAATTCCGTTTCATCTTTATGGCCACCTAACGCAGAGGCTGACCAGCGGCGGCTTCATCAGTCCAACCAAACGAGGCCGCCGGCTGGTCAAGCCGATGGTTAGGTGGAAGGACAGGTGCAGATACGATAATCACTAAAAGGGGTCCCAAGCGGGAACAGCTTTGTTCAGCCGTCCATCTTTTCCAAATTTAAGTCCTATTCTGCCGATCCAAATAAATCCATCCCGCTCAAACGAATCCGTATCCAGTGCAGCAGCCTTTGCCGCATCAATTACTTGCGCTTTCGTGGAACCTATGCGAGCAGCAACCGGAAGAATCGCCAATGTCTGCGCCAGCGCTTTATGATTGTCGTTTAACGATACGTCTCGATAGTCGGCAGTAACGGCGTTATCCACTGTATGGTAAAGCCACCAGGCGTTTGAGCTGAGAAGCGCCACCGTAAGGAGCGCAATAATCCATCGGTCTCGTTTCATATCCCTCTTTCCACCTAACTTGTGATTAGGCTGGTCGGCTCAATTCGGAGCCGATATCAGCCATCTTCGAATTGTATAGGCAAAACCATCGTTTTGCCACCTTTTTCGGGATACGATTAAAACGCGAAAGGCTGCAACCTGCAATGCGAACGGTATTAATGCAACAACGGGACGCCAGGCACCGTCGTCCGGAACAAGCGCGACAGCTTCTTTGGGTCATCCCCGTCCGTCACCGCGAAAATCTCCAACGATCCGTTAACGCGCGCCCCCGGCGCGATGCCTTCGATCTTCTCCCCCGCCAATCGCGCGAGGATCACCGGCTTCTTCTTGTGCTTCGGCAAAATGCCGATCACCGACCCGATGATTTTTCCGTCCGCGTAGGTGCTGTTCCCCGCTTCAGCCGCCGCGGAAAAATACGCGACGCCGTCGAGAAAAAACGCGTCCGTGAAGGTCAACGGCACGCGATCCCAACGCGGAAGAGGCACGCGTCGTATCTTGATGTCGAGTGCCGAGCGCTTCCACGCGCCTTTCAGACCGCGCTTGAACGCCGACAAGCGGATCTTAACCACGGCGTTGAAACGCGACTTTCCGTTGCCGCGGTGGAGCAGGATGAGACGCTTGCGGCGGACATAGCCGCCCTCGATGTTGAGATCGGGAATCGAGTCGCCGAGGATGTTCATGAGCGCGCGGAAGTTGATCTCGCGCGCGGACTTGAGCGCGCCCGAGGAGGTCAGACGGATGAGCACGCCGCGGCAGCGGCGGTTTTTAGAGCCCGACGGAAACGCGACCAAGCGGCCGTCGCCGAGGTCGATGAGCGACTCGAGGTCTTTCTTGACGCGCTTGCGTGAAGCGGCATCCCCGGGAAGCTCACCCGGGAAAATACGGTGACCGCGGCCGACGCCTTTTCCGTCGGGAATCCAGACGAGGTGGTTGAGGTCGTCGGCGACCACCCAGAAGCCGCCTGGGACGCGCGCCAGGCCGCTGCCGGCGCTGAGGGGACGAAGGGGGCCACCGGCGCAGGAACGCCAGCGCAGAAGCTTGAGGCGCTTCCAGGGGGCTATCGGAGGACCTTCCACCCGGTTCCCGCGATTACGCCCGCGTATTTGCCCATGAAGCCCTGGGCGTTCTTTAGATCCGCGAACGATTCGATCTCGGTGTAGAAGATGTGGTTGCCCTTTTGCCAGTGCGCTATCGCCGCCGGGGGGCGGTCGCACTGCTCCCGAATGAGTTCAGAGAGGGTCGCCGGGGAAGCGCACAGGTAGAACTCTTTGAGAGTCTCGTTGGAAACCTCAAAGACCGTCACGGGCCCAGTATAGCCCCAAAAGGGTGATAAATCGAGGCCTAGCTAGAACTTGACGAGGAGAGAGAAGCGGAAGGCGTCGCCGAGGGCGCCGAAGGGGATCCAGGCGAAGTCGAAGGACGCCTTTTGGAAGGAGAGGCCCGCGCCGGCGGTGACGCCCGCCAGGCCGCCGTTGTCGCGGCGCGAGGAGGTGAAGCCGGCGCGGAAGGCGCCCGCCACGCCTTCGGTGAGGTTGTGCTTGGCCTCGGCGCCGAGCGCGACATAAGCGTCGCTGTCGCGGGCCTTGCCGACATCGAGGTCGATGATGAAGCTCTTGTTCAGTGCGGCGGCGCCGCCGAAGACGACCGTCGTCGGCAGGGGGTCCGTTTCGCTCGAGACATAGCCGATGCGGTTGCCGATGTGGCGAATGGAGGCGCCGAGAGTGATGGGCTTTTCCGTGTGGGGGTTCACCCGGTACAAGACGCCCAAGTCGGCGGCCATGGCGGAGCCGCGATAGGTGTCGATCGATTGGGACACGTACTTGCCCGTGAAGCCGAGGCTCAGGCGGTCGTTGGGCGCGTAGGCGTAGGATAACGCATAGGCGCTGTCCGCCGAGTTGAAGGTGCCGACGGGCTTGGTGGTGTCGCCGGTGCGCCGCTCGATGTCCCCCACCCCGAGGTAGTAGATGGAGAAGCCGATGGCGTGGTGGTTGCTCTCGGTTTCGATGCGCTCGCGGCCCTCGCCGCGGCCGAAGGGCACGACGAAGGCGAGGCTTTGATAGCTGACGCCCTGGAAGAGAGCGGAGTGCGCGCCGCCGAGCTGGGACTTCTGCAGTCGAGCGAGACCCGCGGGGTTGTAGTAGGCGGCGAAGGCGTCGTCGGCGATGGCCGTGAAGGCGTCGGCCATGGCGCCCGCGCGAGCGCCGGCGCCGAGCTTGAGGAACTGGGCGCCGGAGGTGCCGGCGGCGGAGGAAGCGGCCAAAGCGGGGCCGCCCAAGGTCAGGAGAGCCAGCACCAATAAGGCGGTATTGCGATTTCTCACAGGCCGCTCCCCTTGATGATGGCGATCTTGAAGAACTTGCGACGGCCGCCGTGGATGACCTCGCCGATGTAGACGCCGGAGGCGACGGTGCGGCCGTTGTCGTTGGTGCAGTTCCAAGGGGTGTAGTAGGTCTGGCCGGCGGGGACGGCGCCCTGCTCGATGGTGCGGATGCGCTCGCCGGCGACGGTGTAGATGTTGTACTTGAGGTTGTCGTTGGCGCCGGTCATCGGGATCGAGGCGCGGAACATGGTGCCGACGAAGGGCGCGTGAACGCCGCCCGAGCCGAAGAGAGTGGAGTTGCGGGCGATGTTGGAGTGCGTGATGCAGTCGGCCGGGTTGGGGAAGTTGGCGACGGCGATGTCGGCGCCGCCGAAGGAGACGGTGGAGGTGGCGGTCGGAGTGGAGTCGAGCACGACGAAGGTCGAGAAGTGGTCGACGGAGACGGTGACGGTCTTGTTGACCGGGTCGAGGCGGCGATTGGTGTTCTCGAGGACGAAGCGACCGAGCACCGCGTTGTAGAACCAGACCTGGACCTTGTCGTCGGTCGTCGAGGTCGAGGTGGCGGTGTTGTAGGAGAGCGTCAAGTCGGCGCGCTGCTTGAGCTGGTGGCGGATGCCGGCGGGCAGAAAGATGGAGTAGAAGGCGGAGAGCGGGTTGGCGCCGCCGACGGTGGTCGTCGAGCCGGCCTGGGTGCGGTAGCTGCTCATGGCGGCCCACATCTCGGCGGGGAAGGCGGAGGGCGTGTCGGCGACCTGGAGGGCGGCGGGAGCGTAGCCCAGGGTGGCGATGCTCAGGGCCTTGGCGAGCGTCTGGTCGCGGCCCTTGGTCATGCTCACGTTGACGGTGGTCGTGGGCTGGGCGACGACGGAGGAGTCGGGGAGGGTGTCCGCGCCCTCGCCGAAGGCGCCGGGCGGAAGGTCGATGCGGGAACGCTCGTCTAAGCCGAGGAGCTCGTCCTGGGCCGACGGGTTCATGCCGACCGAGCCGCCGTTGATGTTGGAGGCGCGACCGTCGGCGGAGGAGTCGAGGCCGGCGTAGAAGTCGAAGACCTTGTCGATCGCGAAGTTGTCGCCGGTCGCCGGGTTGACCTCGGCGGCGGAGGCGCGCACGCGCATCGAGAAGCGCGTCTCGAGGGCGCCGACCGCGTAGAGCCCGGTCAGGCGACGGCGGTCGGTGGAGAGGACGCGCGAGGTGAGTTGGCCCGACGCCGGGAGTGCGGAGCCGCCCGAGGTGAGGGCCGACAGGGTCAGGATCTGAGTCAGGTCGTCGTCGGCCGCGGTTTGCTGGCGCAGGGGCTTGAGGCAGTCGATCTGGACGGAGAACTGCGTGCGCGCGGCGTCGAGGGCCTTGGCGGTGCCGAGGCAGTCGAGGGTGGCGGGGCGGTAGGTGAGGTTGATCGTCTTGGTCGTGGAAGACTCGGCCGCGGTGAAGACGACGCCCGCGCCCTCGGGCGGGAAGGAAACTTCTTTGCCCTTGGAGCCGGAGAGCAGGACGATGTTGTAGGCGATGCCGGGCTTAAAGCCGGAGATGGTGTAAGCGTTCACGGTCTTGGCGACGGGGTCGGTCTCGACGGAGCCTACGACGAACTCGCCGGCGCCGAAGTTGGCGGCGGCGACGCCGACGACCTCGCTCGAGTTGGGCGAGGAGCCGTCGGATTTGATGATGCGGCCCGTGGCGGTCGCGCCGCGAGAGAGAAGCATCGGGGCGGCCGGCGTGTTCGAGGCGGTGAAGATCGAGAAGGAGGAGCCGATCACAGAGACCGTGGCGTTATACACCGCGAAGCCCAGGCTCGTCGCGTGGAAGGAGTAGAGGCCAGTCGAGAGGCCGGGGACGGAGAAGTTGCCGCTCTGGTCGGTCGTGGCCTCGATGTCGCCCAGAGGATTGGCGGCGACCACGCCGGCGGGCTGGAGGTTGATGGCGGCGGCGGGGAAGCCGCGCTTGTCGCCGAAGGGATAGCTGAACTGCTCGCCCGCGCCGACCGTGATCTGGCCGGTGACGACGACCGACAGCGGGGTGAGAAGGAAGTTGGCCGAGGTCTGGGTCTGCAGGTTGACGTTGGAGAGCGAGACCGTGCCGTAGAACTTGCCGTCGCTGGCCTGGTTGCCGCCGCGGGGTGCCGCGATGAGGCTGAACTGGTTCGACACGGCGCTTGAGACCCACAGCGAGTAGGCGCCCTGGCCGTTGGTGAAGGTCTGCACGACGAGGTCGTCGCCGCCGAAGGACGGGCGGGCGGTGACCTTGATGTTGCCAAGCGGCAGGCCGGTCGTCGTCGAGCGCACGACGCCGGAGACCGATTGGCCCTGACCGAGGGCGATGACGCCGATGTCACGGATCTCGCCGGGGGTCGGCTTGAGGCCGCCGATCGTGATCGGCGCGTAGTTCTGCGAGCCGGAGGCGAGGAAGTTGGGGTCCCACGAGGCCTGCGCCAGGCGCAGGTCGTAGGCGACGTCGGGCACCAGCGGACCGACGCGGAAGTACCCGTCGCTCTGGATCGGGCGCGCGGAGACGGAGGAGGCCGCGGCGGAGAAGCCGCCCTCGATCCACGGGTTGGCCGTGGCGGTGATGGAGAAATTAGGAGCCAGCAAGGTCGCGTTGAGCTTGCCGATGAGCTCGCCCGTGCCGCCGTCCTTGAGACGGCCGGTGAGGTAGGCGGCGCGCTGCAGCAGCACATTCTGGCTCGTCAGGTTCGACTGCAGTCCGGTCGGAGAAAGCGCGGGATCAGGGAACTTGACGGGGCGGCCGGCGTACTTGATCGGGAAGCCCTGGCCCACGACGGTGAGGGTGTAGAAATCGCCCGGGGGAAGGTTCGGGAAGGAGTAGTCGACGGACCCGGACTGCTGGCCCAGGTTCACATCGCCCAGGTAGGCGAAGGTCGAGCGGACGACTTCCTGACGCTTGTTCAGGAGCAGGACATCGAAGATCTGCGAGTCCCGAATCCCGCCGTCGAGGGAGATCGTGCCGGAGACGGAGTAACCGTTGGAGACGGTGAGCGTGACGCTTGAGACCGAGGCGCCCGAGACGATGACGCTGCGGCCCACGGCGGGAACGATGATCGCGCAGGTGGCGCAGGAACGCAGGTCGGCCGTGCGCACGATGTAGGCGCCGTTGGGGCAGTTGGGGATCGTGAAGTTGCCCGAGGCGTCGAGGAAGCCGATGCGCGAGGTGAAGGGGTCGAAGACCGTCGAGATGGCGACGCCGAAGGAGTCGATTTCCTGACGCGTCGCGACCACCCGCGCGGTCGAC
>JAYTIP010000153.1:0-2112 GCA_043731745.1 Elusimicrobiota bacterium
GGTGTCAGGCTTTGCGTTTTGCGTAATTCGGTCCGAGATACGCAAAACGCAAAGCCTGACACCTTCTTTTAGCGGGGGCGGCGGCGATTGCGCCAGAACTTGCGGGCGGGGCGGCCGGGAACAGGCACCCCGGCGGGGCGCTGCGTGCCGGAGGGCGTGTGCTGCTGCGCCGGCGGGCGGGGGCCGGTGTGGTGCTGGCCGTGCGTGGACGCCGGCGCCTTGCGGTAGTCGAAGCCCTCGAGCGTGCGGCGTTCGATGGGCTTGCCGAGCTTGCGCTCGATAGTACGAATCATGCCGTCGTCGACCGTCGTCACGAGGGTGTAGGCGTCGCCGGTCTTGGCGGCTCGGCCGGTGCGGCCGATGCGGTGGACATAGGCCTCGGGCGTATCGGTGATGTCGTAGTTGATCACATGCGAGATTTGGGAAACATCGATGCCGCGCGCGGCGATGTCGGTGGCGACGAGAACATGGACCTTGCCCTCGCGAAACGCGTCGAGCGCGGCCTTGCGCTTGTTTTGCGACAGGTTGCCCTGCAGCGAGGTCGAGGAGTGTCCGGCCTCCTTCACCTTTTCGGCCACGCGCTTGGCGCGGTGCTTGGTGCGCGTGAAGACGAGTACCGACTCGCTGTCGATCTTCGCGAGCAGGGCGAGCAGCATCGGCGTCTTGAGGTGCTCGACGACGGGGTACAAGGCGTGCGTGACGGTGGTGAGCGCCACATCGTGGTTGACCTGGACGGTGACGGGGTTGGTCAGGCACTCGTGCGCGAGGCCGCGAAGGGCGTCGGGCATCGTGGCGGAGAACAGCAAAGTCTGGCGCTGCTTAGGGAGCTTGCTCAGGATCGTGCGAATAGAGGGGAGGAAGCCCATGTCGAACATCTGATCCGCTTCGTCAAGGACGAGAACCTCAACGCCGGCGGGTTTGAAGTGGCCCTGCTTCATGTGGTCGATGAGTCGGCCCGGGCAGGCGACGACGATCTCGCAGCGCCCGTGCAGGTGTTGAATCTGCTGGTGCATGCTGACGCCGCCGTAGACCGTCGCGGCGCGCAAGCCGGTGCCGCGGCCGAGCTCGTCGAAGCTCTCCTTGATCTGCTCGGCGAGCTCTCGCGTGGGGGCTACGACGAGCGCGCGCACGAGGCCGCGGGGCCCCGCGCTCAGGCGATGAAGAATGGGAAGGGCGAAGGCGGCCGTCTTGCCGGTGCCGGTCTGGGCGAGGCCGAGCACATCACGGCCCTCCATGACCTTGGGAATGGCCTGGGTCTGGATCGGGGTCGGGGCGGTGTAGCCGCGCGCTTTAAGGGCGGAAAAAACGGTGGGATGCAGATTGAACGCTTCGAAACTCATGAGTCTCCTGGGAAATGAAAAGGCCGCCCTAACGAGGACGGCCGAACCGGTCCTTGGTTCTGTCTTCGGTGCTGAGGCATTATAGCAGTTCCCGACGGGAAAGGGCGGGACGCGAACGGATTACGGGCGCTGCCGCTTGTGCTGAGGGGACGCCGCCGCCTTCGTGAACGCGATGCGGCATTCCGACGCCAACTGCTCGTTGCCGCGCCCATTAATCCGATCGTGCTCCGTCGCCTCCCCGCTGGTCCAGTCGTCGTTCATCTTGATGATCCCGCTTTTCACCTTGCTCTCGTGCCCGTCCCCGCAGGTGAACGAATACGATGCGGACGACGCTCTCTCGTCGAGCTTGATCGTCACGACGCAGGGATCCCACTTGAGGCGGAAATTCCCCTCCCCGGCCGCCGTGATCGGGCCCCAGGCGTCCATGCGACCCGTCAACGCCTTCAGGCGCATCGCGGCGATATGATCGCCTCGGTCTTCGAGGTTGAAGGTCTTTTGGATGAACGGCGGAAGAAAGTTTCCTTCGCAGGAGGCTCGGACTTCCCACGCGCCGACCGCCCGTCGCAGGGGATCGAGGCGCGGATCGCGCACCGCGGCTTTGCGCCCCCCGAATCCCGGAGCGGCCGAAGAAAGCGTGGCGACGACGAGGAGTATCGGAATAAAAATACGCGCTCTGATTGTCATTGCCGCATCATAACAACTTCTCCGCGGAAAAGACGAAACCCAATCCCTCGAGGAGGAACTGGGTTTCATTCTGCGAAAACTGGCGGGG
>JAYTIP010000154.1:0-2254 GCA_043731745.1 Elusimicrobiota bacterium
GAAGAAACCGGCATGGGCCGCGTCCTCGACAAGATCCAGAAAAACCTGGTGTGCGCCACCCGCACCCCCGGCGTCGAGGATCTCGTCAGCAAGGCTTACACCGGCGACAAGGGGCTCACGCTCGTCGAATTCGCGCCCTACGGCGTCGTCGCCGCCATCACCCCGTCCACCAACCCCGCCGCCACGATCATCAACAACGCGATCTCCATCATCGCGGCCGGCAACTCCGTCGTCTTCGCGCCTCATCCCGCGTCCTTCAAGACCTGCCTCGAGACGATGCGCCTCCTGTCCGCCGCGGCCTCAGCCGCCGGCGCGCCGAAAGGCCTCATCACGACCTTCGACAAGGCCTCTCAGGAAAATACGAAGAATCTCCTCGCCCACCCGGACACGCGCGTGAATATGGTCACCGGCGGTCCCGCGATCGTCAAAGTCGCCATGACCGTCGGGAAAACCTGTAAGACCATCGCGGCCGGCCCGGGCAATCCGCCCATCGTCGTCGATGAAACCGCGGAGTTCCCGAAGTGCGCCCAGGACATCATCTTTGGCGCGTCCTTCGACAACAACGTCCTCTGCACCGCCGAAAAAGAAGTCATCGTCACCGCCGCGGCCCGCGAGAAGTTCCTGGCCGCGATGCGCTCGGACCCCCGCGCCTTCGAGCTCAATAAAGAGCAGACTGAGGCGCTGGTCAAGCTCGTTATTAAGGTCGGCGGCAAAGGGTGCAAGGATCCCGTCCTGAACCGCGACTTCGTCGGCAAGGACGCGTCGGTTCTGGCTAAAGGCATCGGCCTGACTATTCCCGCCGAAGCGCGCTTGCTCTGGGCCGAGGTGCCGAACGATCACACCCTCGTGTGGACCGAACAGCTCATGCCGTTCCTTCCTGTGACGGTGGCTCGCGATGTCGACGCCGCGATCGACCTCGCCGTCCAGGCCGAAGGCGGGCACCGCCACACCGCCGCGATGCACTCGACGCATGTGGGCAACCTCACCAAGATGGCGCGTAAGATGCAGTGCTCGATCTTCGTGAAAAACGCGCCCACGCTCTACGGCCTGGGCCTGGGCGAGGGCTACGCGACGATGTCGATCGGCACGCCGACCGGCGACGGTTTGACCAAGGCGAGCCATTTCGCGCGCCCGCTGCACTGCGCGCTCGTCGGATATTTCCGTATCGCTTAAGGAGAACACGATGCTCGCGAACCTCGCCGTCGGATTCCTGGAAACTTCCTCGCTCGCCAAGGGCGTCGAGGCGACGGACGCCATGGTCAAGATGGCGCAGGTCAAGCTCGTGAAGACCTCCGTCGTCGCGCGCGGCAAGCTCGTCATCTTCATCAGCGGCGCGCAGGGCGAGGTCGAGAGCGCGATGCGCGCGGGCCGCGAGATCCTGGGCAAGACCCTCGTGGACGAAGTCCTCATCCGAAATGTTCACAATCAGGTTCTTAACGCGCTCGACAAGCGCGTGCCCGTCGAAGTCCTCGGCGCGGTCGGCATCATCGAAACGAAGGAAGCGATCGCCGCGGTGCTCGCGGCCGACGCCGCCGCCAAGGCCGCCAGCGTCCACATCATCGAGGTCAAGACCGTCGTCGGCGGCGGCAAAGGCTACCTCTCGCTGTGCGGCGAGGTCGGCGATGTGCGCACCGCGATCGCCGCGGGCATCAACGCGATCAAGAAAGAGCTGATCGTCAGCCATGTCGTGATCGCTCAGGCCGATCCTCAGCTTCTCGCGACGGTGGGCAAATAACATGAAAGTGGTGGTCGGGTCGGATCACGGCGGCTTCGGCGCGAAGGCCTTCATCATCAAGGCCATTCAGGCGCTCGGTCACGAGGTCACGGACTACGGCTGCCACTCGACGGAGGCCGTGGATTATCCCGATGTGGCCCAGCTCGTGGCGGAGGCCGTCGTCGCGGGGCGTTTCGACAAGGGAGTGCTCATCGACGGCTTCGGCGGCGCGGTGTGCATGGCCGCCAATAAGGTCAAGGGCGCGCGCGCGGTCGCCGCGTACGATTCGGTGTCGGCGCGTATGGCCTCCCAGCACGACGACGCGAACGTGCTGTGCATCGGCGGCAAGTCGCACGGCGAGTTGATCCACGGTGAGATCGTGAAGGTGTTCTTCGGCACGCCCTTCGAGGGCGGGCGCCACTCAGGGCGTCTAGCCAAGGTGCACGCGATCGAGGGCTACATCAAATGAAGCTGGCTCCGCTCTTTATCGTCGCTCTGACCTCGGCGCTTTGCGGTTCGTGTGTGATGCAGGCCGCGCAG
>JAYTIP010000155.1:0-3278 GCA_043731745.1 Elusimicrobiota bacterium
TCGCGCAGGCGCGAGGCGGAGTTCATCTCGCGATCGCGGGCCTCGCGCAGCTGCTCGAGCTGCTCGGCGTCGCGCTTAACCTTGGCGACGATGTCGAGCTTCTCGGATTTTAGGGAGGCGATTTCGGCGTCGCGCGCGTCGAGCGCGCGGCGCAGTTCGACCCAGGCCTCTTCCTTTCCCTGGTGGGCCTTGCCCATCGCGACGAGGTCGGCGCGCAGGCGGGCGAGAGTTTCCTCGGTGCGCAGCCGGTCGGCGTCGACGCGCGCGCGTTCCTCGCCGCGCACCTCGAGGCGGGTCTCGGTCTTCCAGCGCTCGAGCGACTTCTCTCGCTCCGCGGCCTCTTTCTCCCACTTGGCCGCCTGCTCCTGCCACTGGGCCAGGCGAGCGTCCATCTCGGCGAGACGGCCTTCGAGCACCTTGCGCTTGGAGCCGTCGTCCTGGACCTGTCCTTTGAGGACCGCGTTCTGGTCCTGAAGGTCGCGGATGGTGGCGAGCGCGCCGCGGATCGCCAAACGGGCGGCGTCGAGGCTGTTGATTTCGCGGAGCGCGCGGTCGTCCCATTCATCCATGGACATTGCCCCCCCATAATAGGGAAGCGCCGTTACGGAGTTATTACTTTTTGTTGACGGGTCGTCTCTGGACGAGCCGTCCTCTTTCAGCTACAATGGCGACATGAGCTCCGAAACCAAGACGCCGAAGCTGGAAGTCCAGACCGTCGCCGAAGGCGTGGTGAAGGTCAAGGTCCCTAACGGGAAAGGCTTCTTCAAGATCGCCGTCGAGAAGCGTCACGGCGAGTCCAACTCGCTGTACCTCGAGGTCAACGGGGCCCGCAAGTTCGAGGTCGGCAACGACTGCAACACCTGCCATTTCTGGTTCAAGATGCTCCAGGATCCGCATCTTCCCACCAACAAGAAGATCGCCAATCTGCCCAAGACGATCCAACTGCCCCGCCCCGTCGACGAGTCCCTCGTCCAGGAACTGGCCCCGTTGCTTGAGCTCATGGAGAAGGGCGAGTACCTCGTGTTCGAGACCTCGATGAACCTGGCCGGGCCGTTCGATTCCGAGGACGAAGCGTCCTACTTCTTCCAGAGCGAGTTCATGGAGCTCTGGGACATCGAGGACCCGAAGGAAGAGGGCCTGCTGTCCGGCTGGGAGCACTACGAAGGCCAGCGCCCGCGCATCTTCCGCCACCCCGAATCCGGCGTCATGGAGAAGCAGTTCGATTTCGCCATCCCCCTCGTGCCGCGCGCGGCGTTGAAGGAAGAATACATCAAGATTTACCAGCAGATGATTCAGAACGGCGACCGCCCCCGCGTATTGATGCTCGGCATGTACCAGCGCGGCATCCCCGAGGCCGTGAAGAAGGGTCAGATCAAGAATCTGCACTCCTTCATGGCCGGCTTCCTGCTTGACGGCCACCACAAGGTCGCGGCCTACCGGCGCGCCGGCGTGCCCGCCAAGTTCCTGGTCATCCTCGCCCCCAAGGCCAGCAAGTATCATCTCCTCAAGGACGAGGGTCCCGCCTCCAAGGCCCAGGCCCGTCTTGAAGAGCGCCTGGCTACGCTGAAACCTTCCTAAAGGAAGGCCTTGACGGAAGGCGAAGCCCGGCTATACTAACGAAGATATAGGCCTTTGGGCCTAGATCGCGTTAGGTCTGGGGCCCCTGATTGGTTGGGCCCTTCAGTAGTACGCTGAAGTGTAATGAGGACCAGAAGCCGCCGAGTACCCCTCCTCGCCGCGTGCGCGTTCGCGCTCGCCGCCTCTCTGTCGGCCCACGCCGATCCGCCCGAAGCCAAACCCGGAACGCCCATCGCCGTGACCGTGCCTCCGACCGCGCCCCCCATCGGTGGCGCCCCCTCGGCCGCCGAAAGCCAGGCGCTCGCCGCCGAGTTGACCGGGCTCGAGACCGCCGTGGTTCAGCACCTCAACGGCGAGAAGCCCTCGACCTTTGCCGTGCTCGACGCGCGCCGCCAGGAGCTCAAGAACAAGCTCGCGGCGCTGATCATCCCGCCCGCCGATCGCCAAATTCTCGAGGACCGCATCAACCGCGCCGGCAGCGTCATCATCCGCAGTCTGCGCCTGACGGGAGGTGCTGCGACGCTCGATCCCGAGCTGCGCAAAGCCGTGGTGAAGGCGGGCGCCAACGCTCCCCCCGGCGTGAAGCAGGACCCGCTGTATGCCGTGGACGCTCTGCTCGGCGACCTCGACATGGCTTCGGCCAATCCCGCCGACGCCGAGAAGATTTTCGACAACCTCAACCGCCGTTACAACTCACCCAAGGCGGGCGGCGTGCCGGTGAACTTCGTCGCGATCAAGAAGTCGCTCGCCGACACCTGGTCCTTCACGCCCGAGGGCGCGCCGGGCACCAACGCGGCGAAGGCCCGCAACCTCGCCCGCGCGACGCCCGTGCCCGAGACCGCCGCCGCCCGGTCCGGCGCGCCCGTCGCCGAGGGCATCGACTATCTCGCGATGATCAGCCTTTCCGGCGGCGCTGCGGCCGAATCGATCACCCAGAAGATCCTCCCCGACGGCGCCGAGCGCAAATTCGTCTCCGAGCGCGGCACGCGCCTTAAGGAGCTGCTCGACGCCGGCCGCTTGGCGCTGACGAAGATGGGCGGCGATCCCGACACCTTCAAGTCCATCGACGACCTCATCAATCATCTGTGCGGCCAGGAGCAGCAGCTCGCCGAGTCGCTTGGCCTCGGCGACAACTACAACTCGATGGACGAGGTCATGCGCCGCATCGTCGCGATCAAGGGCACGAACCGGACCCTCGGCGCGTTCATGGCGAACTTGTGGGAGTACCGCATGTTCCTGCGCCGCCAGCTCGTCGGCGCCCAAGTCCCTCTCAACACCAAATTCGCCCCGTGGGAGACCTTCCCCGACGGCCAAGGCTCGACCGGGGCACAGGTCGTCGGCCTGACGCGCGGCGTCTCTCAGTTCGTCGGCCTGCGCTATGACAAGGCCGACGGCTCGTCCCGCTTCCAGGGCCAGGGACGCGACGGCAAGAGCGGGCTGATCGTCGTCATCGACAAGAAGAAGGTCCGCACCGAGTCCCTCATCGGCTACGACGCGGGCGGCGCCGTGCAGAGCGCTCTGACCGAGGTGTTCGACGGCGCGCGCCGCACGCACCGCGAGCTGCTCAACATGGCCTCCGGCACGGTCGAGATCACCGACTACAAGAAGGACGGCTCCGAGCTCAAGACCACGCGTCAAAACACCAAGAGCGGCGAGCAGTTCGTCCGTGACCTGAGCCAGGGCGAGGGCGGCATCGAGGC
>JAYTIP010000156.1:0-9679 GCA_043731745.1 Elusimicrobiota bacterium
ATGCGCGCGTCGACGCGCGTCGTCGGGTTGGCGAGGCCCTCCTCGATCTTCCGGGACTGCTCGAAGCTCGCGAGGGCGGCGTCGAGATCGCCGCGGTCGGCTTGAATCTGGCCGATGCTGGATAGAGAGGAGGCTTCTCCGGTCTTGCTCGCGACCGTGCGGAAGGCCGTCAACGCCTGCTCGTAATAGGTGAGGGCGCTCGAATCGTCGCCTAAGGCGTGATACGCGCTCCCGATCGCGAGGAGCACTTGGCTGGACTCGGCGCCGCCGATGCGCCGGCCGATCTCCAGCGCCTGGTCCAGGGCGTCGAGCGCCTTGGCGTGTTCGCCCAAGTCTCCGTACAGATTGCCGAGCGTGGTCAACGCCATGGCCTCTCCGGACTTGACGCCGATCGCGTGCAAAGTCGCCGCGGCCGCTCCCGCCGCCTCCAAGGCCTTCGGGTACTCCCCTTGGCTTTTCCGGAGGCCGGCGATGAACAGCTGGGCGCGCGCTATGCCGTTGCGGTCTCCGATCTCCGTCTTGACGCGCAGGCCGGCCAGGCATTGGATGAGCGCGGTGTCGTAGTCCCCGCGCGTGCCATAGAGCACGCAACGCGTGATGTGAATGTTGCCTTGTCCGGTCTTGTTTCCGAGAGAGCGGTAGAGCGCGAATGCCTCGTCGTAATACCTCAGGGCGTTGGGATAATCGTCGATGTTGGCGTAGCACAGGCCGATGTTGGCAGTGTCGTTGGCCACGGAACTCATGTCGCCGCTTCGCCGGCTGATCTCCCGGCCCTCTTTGAGGGTGGCGATGGCCTTGGGAAACTCCCCTCGAGCCAGATAAATGTTCCCGACGTTGGCGAGGGTGCTGCCTTGAGACGCCTTGTCGTCGATCTCCTTGAAGATCGCCAGCGCCTGGTTGTAGTACTCCAACGCTCTCGGCAGATCTCGCTGCAGCGCGATGTTCCCCAGGTTGTTGAGCGCATAGGCTTCGCACCACCGGTCGCCCGCGTTCCGGCACAGTTGGAGCGCGTCGCCGAACTTCTCGAGGGCCTTGGGAAAGTTCCCCGTGTTGTAATAGGCCTTGGCGGCCTCAAGAACGGCGGCGCCTTCGCTGGAACTCTTCCCTCGTCCGGCGGCGACCGCGGGGATCGCGGTGAGCGTCAGGAGAAAGGAGAGCAATCCCCAAAATATTTTTTGGGCGGGATTCGGCGGGGTTTGGCGTGGGGGCATGTGCTGGCGGAGTATAACCCCTGTAATTATTTTACGCAACCGTTGACAGCCTCGCGGCGCGTCTGGTATACTGTTCTTGTTCGCCTCCCAGCGTCTTTGGGGGGCGCGCTTTCTTTCGGAGTGGCTGCCGTGTTGAGCCACTCTTTTTATTGGGTTAAAAACATGGACGCCAAAGAAATCGAGACGCTGTTGACTCCCCTCATCGAGCAGGAAGGCGGTGAGCTGGTCGACCTGCAGTGGCGCAAGGAAGGCCACCAGTGGGTTCTGCGCCTGTTCCTCGACAAGCCCGCGGGCATCACGCTCGATGATTGCGCCTATTTCTCCGACCGCGTCGGCGCGACGCTCGACGACGGCGACAAGATCTCTCAGTCCTACGTTCTCGAGGTGTCGTCTCCCGGCCTCGATCGCGTCGTCAAGAAGGACAAGGATTTCGCGCGCTTCGCGGGCAAGCCCGTGAAGCTCCGGCTCAAGTTGCCGGAAAACGGCCAGCGGCGGTTTTCCGGCGTGCTGCAGGGTCTCAACGAGGGCCGGGTCATGGTCCTGGTGGAGAAGGACATGAAGGCGTTTTCGCGAGAGAACATCGACGAAGTGCGGCTGGACGATTCGGCCGCGGTGGACCTGGAGAACTGACTTTATGAGCAAATCCGAACTGATGACGGCGCTTGAGCAGATCGCCCGCGAGAAGAACATTCCCGTCGACGAAATTTTGTCCATGATCGAGGGCGCGGTGGTGTCCTCGCTGCGCAAGCACGTGGGCAAGAACGCGGACATTCGGGCCGAGATCAACCGTGAATCCGGCGTCTTCTCCGCCGTCGTGGCGAAGAAGGTCGTCGACACCGTGGTCGATCCCGAGCTCGAACTCACCGAGGCTGACGCCCAGAAAATCAAGAAGGGCGCGAAGGTCGGCGACGAGCTGATCTACCCCGCTCCCGCGGCCGACTTCGCCCGCATCGCGGCGCAGACCGCCAAGCAGGTGCTGACCCAGCGCGTGCGCGAAGTCGAGCGCGACAAGCTGTACGAGGAGTTCAAGCCGAAGGAAGGCGAGGTCGTCTCGGGCTCCGTGCACCGCTTCGTCGAGCGTAGCATCATCGTCGACCTGGGCAAGACCGAGGGCGTGCTTCCCCCGCGCGAGCAGATCCGCCGCGAGCGCTACAACATCGGCGGCAATGTGCGCGCCGTCATCCTGCGCGTCGACAAGTCCCAGCGCGGGCCGGCCGTCGTGCTCTCGCGCGCGGCCGACCTGTTCCTGCAGCGCTTGATGGAAGCCGAGGTCCCCGAAATCGCGGACCGCACCGTCGAGATCGTGCGCATCGTGCGCGACCCCGGATTCCGCGCCAAGGTGATCGTCAAATCCAACGATCCCCGCGTGGACGCGATCGGCTCGTGCGTGGGCCTTCGCGGCTCGCGCATCCGCTCGATCATGAACGAGGTGGCGGGCGAGCGCATCGACCTGATCGCCTACGCCGAGGGCATCGAAGAGTCCTTGGCCGCGGCCTTGGCTCCCGCGAAGGTTTCCTCCGTCCAGGTCATGGACCCGGAGAACCGCATCGCCGAAGTCCTCGTCGCCGAGGAGCAGCTCGCGCTGGCGATCGGCAAGGACGGCCAGAACGTGCGCCTCGCGCAGAAGCTCACCGGTTGGACCCTCGAGGTGAAAGCTGAGCCCGCGAAGCCCACGAAGAGCGCAGCGGCGTCCGGCGCGGACGAATCTCTGACGAAGCTCGAAGGCGTCGGCCCGAAGACGCTCGAGACCTTGGTCAAGGCCGGCATCACCGACGCGGCCAAGCTCGCGGCGGCGACGCCTGAGGCCCTCAAGGAAGCCGGCATCGGCGAGAAGACGGCCGTGAAGATCATTGCGCTGGCCAAAGCCGCGACGGAAGCGAAAGCCTGACATAGGCCGTCCGGCCGCGAGCGGCCGGACGCGCCTGCGTCCGTGGAATTTCCTATAGCAGGCAGGGGCCCAGGCTATTTATAGGCCCCCCAAAAAACTGCTATAATCTCGGTTGAATGGAAAAGAAGATCACGAAAAAAGCTCCTGTGGCGAAGAAAGAAGAGAAGGATATTAAGGTCGCGGCGAAAGCCGTGAAGGCCAAGGCTCCCGCCAAGAAGAAGTCCTCCAAGCCCGACGTCGAGGGCGTGTCGAAGACCGCCGCCGAGGTGCGCACTAAGCAGGAAGAAGGCTCGATCGCGCCCCCCTCCTCCAATCTCGTTTCCGCGTTCGCGATGTTCAAGAAGCGCAACGTCACCACCGCCGGTCCGACGGTGACGCGCCTGGCCGCCGGCGCCGCGCTCCCGAAGCCTCCCGCGCCCAAGGTCGTTCTGCCTCCCGCGCCGATTGCCGCCGCTCCGGCTCCCGCGCCCGTCGCTCCTCCCGCCGCTCTGCCCGTCAAGCCCGCCGTCCCCGGCGCGCCGGTTCCGATCAAGCCCGCCGTGCCCGGCGCGTTGCCGCCCAAGCCCATCGTCGCCGGCGCTCCGGCCGCTCCCGTCGCGCCCAAGCCCGCTGTGCCCGGCGCGCCCGTGCCGCCCGCGCAGAAGCCGCCGACGACCGGCGCCCTTCCGCCCATGCCGCCGAAGCCCGGCACCTCCGGCCCGCAAAAGCCCGTCATCCTTCGCCCCGGCGCGATCACGACCCGCCCGCAGATGACGCCGCGCCCCGGCGCGCCCCGTCCTCCCATGCCGGGCCAGAACCGCCCCGGTCAGCACCGCCCCGGTCAGGGCGGCGGCAATCGTGGCGGCCACTCGAACCGGCCCAACACGCCGGCCGCCAAGCCTTTAGAACCGGGCCAGAAGCCCGCGCTCAAGAAGATCAAAGTCTCCTCGATGATCACCGTGCGCGAGCTCTCCGAGAAGATGGAGCTCAAGACGAACGACGTCATCAAGAAGCTGATGGGCCTGGGCATCTTCGCCACCATCAACCAGCGCCTCGACGCCGAGGCCGCCCAGGTCGTCGCCTCCGACTTCGGCTTCGAGCTCGAGGTCGTCGCGATGTACAAAGAAGAGGAACTCGCGGTCGTCAAGGCCGAAAAGGAAGACCCCGCCAAGCTCAAGCCCCGCTCTCCCGTGATCACGATCATGGGCCACGTCGACCACGGCAAGACCTCCCTGCTCGACGCCATCCGCACCGCGAAGGTCGCCGAAGGCGAGCACGGCGGCATCACCCAGCACATCGGCGCCTACAAGGTTAAGATCGACAAGGGCGAAATCGTGTTCCTCGACACGCCCGGCCACGAGGCCTTCACCGCCATGCGCGCGCGCGGCGCCAAGGTCACCGACATCGTCATCCTCGTCGTCTCCGCGACCGACGGCATCATGCCTCAGACGATCGAAGCGATCGACCACGCCAAGGCCGCCGGCGTACCCATCGTCATCGCCGTCAACAAGATCGATCTCCCGGGCGCGAACCCGCAGAAGATCCGCCAGGATCTCTCCGGCCTCGGCCTGCAGCCCGAAGAGTGGGGCGGCAAGAACATCTTCGTCGACGTCTCCGCGAAGAAGAAGCTCAACCTCGACAAGCTCCTCGAGTCCTTGGCCCTCCAGGCCGAGATCCTCGAGCTCAAAGCCAACCCCGACCGCCCCGCCTACGGCACCGTCCTCGAAGCGAAGATGGACCCCAAGCGCGGCGCCGTCTCAACCGTCCTCGTCCAGGCCGGCACGCTCAAGCTCGGCGACGCGTTCGTCGCCGGTCTCGCGCACGGCAAGATCAAGGCCCTCCTTGACGACACCGGCAAGCGCATCGAAGCCGCGGGTCCCGCGACTCCCGTCGAAATTCTCGGCATCATGGGCACGCCGCTCGCCGGCGACGCGTTCACCGTCGTCGAAAACGAGAAGGCCGCACGCGACATCGCCGAGAAGCGCCGCCTCATCCACCGCGAGCAGTCCATGGCCCACCAGAAGCACATGACCCTCGTGGGTCTGCGCTCCGCGATGAGCTCCGGGATCTCGAAAGCGAAAGATCTCAACATCCTCCTCAAGGTCGACATGCAGGGTTCCCTCCAGGCCCTGCGCGACTCCCTCGAAGGCCTCTCCACGACCGAGTGCCGCGTGCGCATCATCCACGGCGCCATCGGCAACGCGAACGAGTCCGACATCCTGCTCGCCTCCGCGTCCGACGCCGTCACGCTCCTGTTCCAGTCCGAAGTGGAGCCGCGCGCGGCCGAACTGGCCGAGCGCGAGGGCGTCGAAGTCCGCAAGTACTCCGTCATCTACGACCTGATCGAAGACGTGAAGGCGGCCCTCGAAGGCCTGCTGGCGCCCGAGATCGTCGACGTCGTCGTCGGCAAGGGCGAAGTCAAGGCTCTCTTCAAGGTCAAGACCGGCGTCATCGCGGGCTCCGCGGTGCGCGACGGCAAGATCAGCCGCGGCGGCCACATCCGCGTGGTGCGCGACGGCAAGATCCTCTTCACCGGCAAGGTCTCCACCCTCCGCCACTTCAAGGACGACGTCAAAGAAGTCGAGAAGGGCCAGGAGTGCGGCATCGGCATCGAGGGCTACAACGACGTGGCCGTCGGCGACCTGCTCGAGTTCTTCGTCAAGGAATCTCGCACGCGGCGACTGTCCCAGTCGCCGCGCTAATAGTCGGCCATGTTCGAGCGAAACGACCGTCTGCGCGAGCTGTACAAGGAGCTCGTCTCCACGCACCTGCGCGAGGTCAAGGACCCCGGCCTCGTCGGCTTCCTGACCGTGACCGACGTGGACCTGTCCCACGACCGCAAGACGCTCAAGGTCTTCTACTCGATCCTCGGCACCGAGTCCGAGAAGGAGCGCGCGGCCCAGGCTCTGGTGCGCGCCGCCCCGTACCTGCGCGAGCTGATTAAAAAGAAGGTCTCGGTGAAGACCATTCCCAATCTCGTCTTCACCTACGACAACACGCCCAAGAAGGCGTCCCGCATCGACGAGCTCCTCAACAAGCTCGAGAAGGAAAAGGGACAGTGACCTCTCAGGGAGTCCCGGTCGCCGGGATGCTCCTGATCGACAAGCCCGCCTCCTGGACCTCGCACGACTGCGTCGCCGTCCTGCGCAAGCTCTTCCCCCGCAACACCAAGGTCGGCCACACGGGAACCCTCGATCCGCTGGCCACGGGCCTGCTCGTCGTGCTCGTGGGGCCCTGCACCAAGCTCCAGGCGCGCCTGCAGGGCATGGATAAAACTTATTCGGGCACGATTCGTCTGGGCGTCAAAACCGACACCGGCGACATCACGGGCAAGACGATCGAGGAGAAGCCGGTGCCCGCGCTCGAGTTGAAAACGCTTAAGGACGCCTGCGCCTCCCTCGTGGGCGAGGTTCACGCTCCCGCCCCCGCCTACTCCGCGGTCAAGCACGAGGGGCGCCCGCTCTACGAGTACGCGCGCAAAGGCCTGGAGGTCCCGGTGAAGCCCCGGACCTCGATCGTGCGCTCCTGGGAAGCGCTGGCTTGGAACTCCCCGGAGCTGTCGCATCGCGTCGACTGCGAGAGCGGCACCTATGTCCGCACGCTCGCGGAGGTTCTCGGTGAAAAGCTCGGCTGCGGCGGCACGGTGTCCGCTCTCCGCCGTGAGTCCGTCGGTCCTTTCCTCCTGGCCGACGCGCTGACGCTTGAAGCAACGCGCGCCTTGCCCCCCGCCGACCTGGCGCGCCGGCTGCTTGAGTCCTTGCCCGCCCTGGAGCGGGCCCTCAAGTGACCTTGCGCGGGCGCGTCGTTCGGGGCCAGCGCGTCGGCCGCAAGCTCGGCTTTCCTACGGCGAATATTAAGATCGCCCCCTCCGTAAAGCCTCCTCGCGGCGTCTGGAAGGTGATGGTCACCGGCACGACGGTGGGCGAGCGTCTCGGCGCCTGCAACATCGGCGTGCGGCCCACCATCGGAGGGCTGAAGCTCGTCGTCGAGGTTCATGTCCCCGGCTTCAAGGGAAATCTGTACGGACGGACCTTGTCCCTCAAGCTACTGGCTAAGATCCGAGCCGAGAAACGCTTCCCGTCACTCAGCGCCCTGCGGGCTCAAATACGCAAGGACGTCGCGTCCGTCTCGCGCGGGTAAGTGGCTCCGGAGCCAGTGATTATCAGCAGTAGATCCCGGCTACTCCGGGGTTGAACCCAAAGCAGTCCGGGGCTATACTCCGGGCATGAAGCCCCTCTGGGCGGTCGCCCTACTATTCGCCGCGTTGAGCGCTGAGGCGCGCGGCGATCAGGCTAAGTTCCTCGTCTGCCGCGCTCAGGTCGACTGCGGCTCTGAGTCAAAGGACGCGGTCGAGGCTCTGCCCCGCGACTCTTACCTCATCGCCTTCAGCCCCGATATCCCTTGGGTGAAAAGCGAAAAGGCAGGCGTTCTTCGCGATGTGAACGGACTCCTCCGGCACTACGGCTTTCCGGTGACGGCCAAGGAGATTCCCGTCTCCGAGGCTGATCGGATTATGAAGCTACCGCTGGCCGATGTGGCGCTGAAATACCGCGCGAACTCCTATCTCGGCACCGTCGGCGTCCTCGGCCAGGGCGTCAATAACGGCGGCACCGACATCCACGCCGTCAAAAAGGACGAGGTGCTCGGCATGGTGATCTTCGGACCCACCCAGCACTGGAATATCGAGAAGATCACGGCCAACCCCGCCTTCCAGATGAACGACCCCAAGGTCTCCGCGCGGCGCAAGCGCGCGATGCTGTCCGTCATCCTGGTTCACGAATTCGTCCATGCGGCGCACGCACGCCTGCTCGAAACCCTCATCAGCGGAGATCCCGCGCCAGGCCTCAAACCCCGCCGCGTCCTTCCCATTCAGGTCGCCGTCGACACGACGATGAAGGCGGTCGCCATGCTCGCCATCTCTCGCTACGGCGGGCACATGGAAGAAGGGCTGATGGCCGCCGGCGGCGAGCACCACGCCAATATAAACGACGAGTACGGCGGGTCGATCGGCGACGTTTCGCACTGCCTGCTCGACCCACGCCTCAGCGAGGCGCAACTCGACGACCTGCCCGCCTTGGCCGGCTCCTCTCAGCCCTGCACCGAGCAGAACTATCCGGTCGGCGACTACTTCCGCCTCCCCGCCACCAACCGCGGCCTGATCACCCGCTACCTGGGCAAGATGAAGGCCGCGGGCTGCTACGCGGCCTGCTACTACGACCAAAAGACCGAGGCCGAGGCCATGGCCGCCGCCAAGTACAATCCGGCCGACGATCCCCAGTTCTCCTTACGCTCTCAGATGGCTCCTAAACCCAAGGTGAAGATTCCGATGGCCCCCGCCGACGGCCGCATGAAGGAGTGGTGGGAGCAGGTGAACGCGCGTTGACCGGACGCTGACGGCGCGCTACAATGACCCTATGAACAGCGAACTCCTGTCCGACGGGAACCTCCTCGGTCGCCTCGGCGCCATCCTCTTGCTCGTGGCCATCGGCTTCGGCGTCCACCGCCTGAACTGCGACGGCGGAGAGTGCGCGGTCATGAAGACGGACTCCTGTTGCGCCTTTGCCGGACGCGCCTCCGCCTACAAACTCGCCCATCCCCCCGCCGCGAAGTAGAAAAGTTTACACGGCAAGCCCGAAGGCGCGTGGTACACTGACTGATGCCGCTCCTGCGCTTCCTCGTCCCCTACCTCGCCTATGTCTTCTCGTCGTTCATCAAGCTCACCACGACGCTCTCCATCATCCACGGCGAGCACCGGAAGGGCTTGCGCGACGGAAACCAGCGGTTCATCTACGCCTTCTGGCACCAGCGCCAGGCCTTCTTCACCGTCTCCCACCGCGGCGATCACATGTCGATGCTGATCAGCCGCTCCGTCGACGGCGAGATGATCGCGGAGACGATCCGGCGTTGCTGCGGCGTGATCTCGGTGCGCGGCTCCTCCTCACGAGGCGCCTCCGACGCGGTGCGCGGCCTTATTAAGTCCTTACGGGCCGGCTTCGACATCGGCATAACTCCGGACGGTCCGAAAGGCCCCAAGTGCGAGGTCAAGGAAGGCGTGATGTACCTGGCCCAGAAGCTCGGCGTGCCGATCCTTCCGATCACCAACGCGCAGTCCAACCGCCTGATCCTGCGGGGAACCTGGGACCAGTTTCAGGTGCCGATGCCCTTCGGGCGCTCGGTCGTGGTGTACGGCGAGCCGATCGTCGTCGGGCCGCACGACGATTTGAAGGCCAAGGCTGCGGAACTCAAGCGTTCGCTCGACTCGATCACGGCGGAAGCCGAAGCCGCCGTCGCCTAAGCCGAGGGCTTGAAAAGATCCGCCTCCGGGTCTACACTGAGGCCATGAACCTCGTCGCGAGGGCCGTCGTGATCCTGCTCGCCTCCGGCGCGGCGCGGGCCCAGACGGAGGCCCGATCCCCACTCCTGGCTCAGTGCCTCGCCAACGAGTCCGGCGTGCGTCGCTGGGTTCATGAACTGTCGAACGAGGAACGGGCGTCGTTCAACGCCCTCTACACGGCCTACGCGGACAATGTACGCCGACGCAACGGCGACGAGTGGACTCACGGGTGGACCGGGAACTTCTGGACGCACTACGTCAACGACG
>JAYTIP010000157.1:0-9095 GCA_043731745.1 Elusimicrobiota bacterium
GACCTGAAGCAGGAGTGGTCGGCGCCCGTGTCAGGCCTTCCTCCCGCCTCGATGGTCTTCGACGTGCCGACGGAGCCGGGATCGTACCGCATCGTCGCGCGCGACCTCGTCGGCAACACGAGCGCCGCGCTCGGGAAGGTGGCCGAGCCGGGGCCCGGCGACGCGCCCGTCGCGGGCGCCACGCGCGTCGCTTTGCTGGAAGCCGTCGCGGAGGAAGAATGATGAAACTCTTACTCGCTACCCTGATGCTCGTCGCCATGGCCGCCCCCGCCTCCGCGGGACAGGAGTTCCCGTCGTGCGACCGGCTCAGCAAGCTGTGGACCGAGCGCTTTTACGGCCTGCTGAAGCCCGACTGGGCCAAGCGCGCGCTGCGCTGCGACCTCCTCGACGCCGGCCGCTTCTCCGACCTCTCGCGAAAAGAGGAGATCGACATCACCGTCGCGCGCGCCGCTTACATGCTCGACAAGACCGAGTGGGCGCGCACCTCGCCGGCGTTCGGCCGGGCGCTCGTGTCCTACGGCGGCATCTCCGGGCCGCCCTCTTCCATGCTCGAGTGGGTCGCGGAGCGCACGACCGGCATCATCTACTCGCGCGAGGTCCAGGGCGCCTACCGCAGCGGCGAGAACGGACGCATTTATTTGGGCGGGGGGAACTTCACCTCGAAGGCCATCGCGAGCGGACTTGACGGGATCAATCTCGCGAGCCAGCTCGTCCACGAGGCCCGGCACGCGAACGAGCCGCATGTTAAGTGCCCGGGCGAGACAGGCGACACCTCCTCCTGCGATACGACCATCACCGAGGAGTTCTACGGCGGCGGCGCGCACGGCGTCGCCGCACTCTGGTGCGCGTGGATCGCGAACTACTCGACCTGGCCCTACGCGTACCGCCAGGCCGCCCAGGCGACGGCGCTCAACGTGATGGGCCCCAAGTGGGCGAAGATCAACGACCACGCCTCCGCCGACCTCTGGACCTGCCGCTACTTCAAGACGCCCGTCTGGAGCAAGAAGTGCCGCTGATTCCTAAGCCCGCCCCTTGCCGTCGGGTAGATACCCTGTTATACTAGCTTCGTCGGGGGTGACCTAGCTTCGACAAATGTCGTTGAGCTGAAAGTCGCAGGCAGGGGTTGGTCAGGGCCCCTTCAAAACCGGACCAAACAACAACTGCCAATACGCAATTGGCCTGGGCCACTGCCTAAACCGCAGTGAGCACACGCTGGTCCACGACGCCTGCTAGTGGGTCGCCAGTGTAAAGAGCAGGATGCGGTCCTTCCCCGTTATTCCGTGGGCGGGGGGCCCAAGACCGAACGGGGTTAGTCCGGAGAGTACGCGTCCATCGGTTTTCTCCGGGCGAAATTGAGGATGGGCTAAGCCTGTAGTGACTTCAGTCGGCGCCGTTTGGACGCGGGTGCAAATCCCGCCACCTCCACCATTTTAATGGGCGACTCGCGCGCCGTAACGCTCGTTGGGTCGTACGGGCTCTTCGCGGGGCTGGCGTTGCTCGTCGTCGCCCGGCCCGAGCTCGGGCCGGCCGCCGTCCCCGCGTGTGGCTTGTGCCTCCTGTGGTCGGACCTTCGCCGCGACGGCGAATCCCCGCTCGTGCTGACCTTCCTGGCCACCATCGTGGGTGCCGTGCTCATGGCGCGCGCCGACGGCTTCCGGCCAGACCTCGCCGCGGGCGTCGTCGGGTTGTGGCTCCTCGCCGGGGCTCAGGCCGCGCACCGGGGGCGGCAATTCTCCGACGAGCGCGAGACCTTGCTCGAGCAGATGGCGCTGCAGGATCAGATCCGCGACGACGACCGTGACCTCAAGTACTACCGCTCCTACGAGGAAACCGTGGGTGTGGACACGCGCCTGCGCCGCGACCTGTCCGACGCCGCCAAAAGCCTGTCGGGCACGATGGACGGCCGCGAGGTGCAGACGCGGCTGATCGCGATTTTGTCCGAACGGTTTCCGGCGGCGCGCGTCACGGTCGTCGGCGGCGCGGGTACCGACCCCCTGCTGCTCGCGGCCCAGCGCCGGCGCGGACCCGTCTTGATCAAGGACGCCCGCGCCGAGGCGCAGATCGTGCCCGGCGCGCGCTTCGTCTCCGGCGTCGCGATTCCCCTTAAGGTCATGCGCCAGGCCGCCGGCTTCGTGAAGCTCGAAAGCGATACGCCCGCCGCCTTCGGCCCCGACGAGGTCCGCACCGCCGACTTGTTCGCGACGATGGCGGCGCTGTCGCTCGAAAACATCCGCCTCTTCGAGAGCGTGCACCGCCAGGCGACGCACGACTCGCTCACTCAGCTTCATAGCCACCGTGCCTTCCAGCAGCGCCTGCAGGAGGAGATCCTGCGCTCGGGTCGTTCGCAGACGCCGCTGGCGCTGATCATGCTCGACGTCGATCACTTCAAGAAGTACAACGACACCTTCGGCCATCAGGCCGGCGACCAGCTTCTGAGGACCTTGTCGGCGATCCTGTCCTCCTTCGCCCGCCCCGTCGATTTCGTCGCGCGCTACGGCGGAGAGGAATTCGCGATCATCCTGCCGAACTATGTGCGCACCGAGGCCGTTCAGGTCGCCGAGCGCATCCGCGCCCGCGTGGCCGAGGAGCCTTTCGTGTTCAACGGCTCTCCGACGCGCGCCACCATGAGTCTGGGCGTGGCGGCCTTCCCGACCGACGCGACGACCGCCTCGCAGATCATCCGCGTCGCCGACGAGCGCCTGTATAAAGCCAAGCACGGCGGACGCAATCAGGTGGTCGGTTGAAGCCCGAGCAGATGGGCGTGGCCGTGGCGCTTTTGCCCGCGCTCGGGCTGTGGGCCGCGTACCCGCGCCGCTCCGGCGCGGCGGGCGCCGCGTTCGGGCTGGCGTTGGCGGCGGGGGCGGCGTTGCTCGCTTCGGCTCCGGCCTCCGGTCGCGCCGCCGCCGCGCTGACCGCGCTCTGGGGCGTCGCCGGCACCGCGCTCGCCTGGCGCCTGGCGCGCGGACGGGAGGCCGAGCAGTCCGCCTTGACCGACCGCTTATCGAGCGTTCGCGCGCAGCGCGAACGCATGGCCGAAGAGCTTCGCGGCCTGAAGGCGCGCGGCGCCAACGCCGAACTCGCCCACCGCGAGGCGTCGGCTCTGTACGGCATGGTCAAGAGCTTGTCCGAGGCGCTGTCGTGGGAAGACGCGCGGCCTCGGGTCGAGGGCGCTTTAGAACAGTACTTCGGGCCCCGCGTCGAGTACGCGCTCTATGTCGCCGGTCTGCGCGGCGAAGGCGAGGTGCGCCCCCTCGCCGTGCGCGGCCTTCGCGGCTCGCCCGGCGCGTCCTGGGCCACGCTCGAGCGCCTCTTTCAAGAGCAGAAGTCCGGCCCCGCCGTCGCGCGCGCCTTCGACCGTCCCGAGCGCGCGGTCGGCGTGCCGATCCGCGAGGGCCAGGAGCTGCTCGGTTATCTGTACACGCGCCTGCCCGAGGGCGCGGCCCCGGAGGCGTGGCTCGCGAAGACCCAATCCTTCGTCTCCGAACTCGGCGTGGCCTTTCGGCGCGTGAAGCTGTTCCAGGAAGTCGAGCGCCTCTCCGAGATCGACGGCCTGACCGGCGTGCGCCGCCGGGGCGCCTTCGACAAAAAAATCGCCGAGGAGCTCGTGCGCGCGAAGACCTTCAAGACGACCTTCGCCGTGATGCTGCTCGACATCGACCACTTCAAGAGCCTCAACGACCGCTTCGGCCATCCGTTCGGCGACCAGGTGCTCAAACGCCTCGGCGCCGTGCTCAACTCCCTCGTCTACGACACCGACTTCGTCGCGCGTTACGGCGGCGAGGAGTTTGCTATCGTCCTCCCCCGGGCCGAGCCGGCCGGCGCGTTGCGCAAGGCCGAGGCGATCCGGGCGGCCATCGAGGCCGAGGTGTTCTCGGTCGGCTTCGAGGAGCTTCGCGTGACCGTGTCGATCGGGCTGTCGCACTTCCCGCGCGACGCGTCCACGCCGGAGGAGATGGTCGCGCGGGCCGACGCCGCGATGTACGCCGCCAAGTCGGCGGGACGCAACAGGGTCGTCGACAGCGACGCCCTGCGCCGTTCGAACTGAGGAGCGAATCATGGATCCGATCGCCGAGACGCCGGGCGCAGCGCCCGAACCCCACCTGCCCGGCCCGCGCCGCATGAAGCACCGGCTCGTGGGCGCCCTGCTCGCGCTCCATGTCGCGGCGCTGTTCGCCGCCGGCGTGATCGTGATCCGTACGCGCGGCGACGGCGCGAAGAAGCAGGAAGTCTCGGGCAAGAGTCTCTTGAACCTGTCGCCTAAAGACACCGTCGGCTGGGTTTCCATCCGCGGACCCATCATGTCGTCGGAGTCGGGCAAGCCCTGGGAGCGCGGCGCCGAGCAGTGGGCCAAGCGCATCGAGCAACTCGCCGACACGAAGGGCGTCAAGGCCATCGTCCTCGACATCAACTCGCCCGGCGGCAGCGTCGGCGCGGTGCAGGAAATTTACAGCCGCATTCTGCGCGTGAAGGCCAAGCACAAGGACCTGAAATTCGTCGCGCTGTTCGGCGATGTGGCGGCCTCCGGCGGCTATTACATCGCCGCGGCCTGCGACAAGATCGTCGCTCATCCGGGTACGCTCACGGGCTCGATCGGCGTCATCTTCAACGTCTCGAACATGGAAGGTCTCTTCGCCAAGGTCGGCTACAAGTCCGATCCCATCAAGTCCGGCAAGCACAAGGACATCGGCTCGCCCGCGCGCGCGATGACGCTCGAGGAGCGCCAGATCCTGCAGACCCTCATCGACGACGCCTACGGCCAGTTCGTCGACGCCGTCGCCAAGGGCCGCAATCTTCCCGTCGAGGTCGTCAAGCCGCTCGCCGACGGGCGTATCTACTCGGGCAACCAGGCGCTGGCGCTCAAGCTCGTCGATCAGCTGGGCGACTCCGTCGACGCGACCAAGCTCGCCGCCGAGATGGGCGGCATCAAAGACGAGAACCCGCGCGTGCGCCGCGACACCGAAAAGCTCAACGACATCTTCGAGCTGCTCGAAACCCGCGCGCGCCTGACCCTCGGAATGAGCTCGGCCGGCCTCACCCTCGGCGCCGCGGCGCCGACGCCGCACGGCCTGCTGTACGCGTGGGCCGGGGGCCTCTAGCATGGACGCCGTCGAACTTCTCTACGACTACTTCGAGGACCGGGCCCACGCCTCGGCGTTGATCCGCCAGCGCCGCCCGGCCGCGCTGGGCCTGCTCGGCATCGTCGTCGGCGCGACGAGCCTCTATGTCGCCAAGTCGCTGACCGCGAGCTCGTTGCTCCCGTTCGGCTGGCCCGCGCTCGTGCTGACGATCGTGTGGCACGCGTCGATGACCTTCGTGACCGCGGCGCTCCTGCACCTGATCCTCGACCTCGGCGGCGCGCGCGGCGACGCTCGCGCCCTGTTCGTTCACCTCGGTCTCGCCGACCTCGCCTGGACGGCGGCCGTTCCTCTCGTCTTGTTGTGCCAGGCCTTGCTGTCCAAGCCGTCGTGGGGCATCCGCCTGGTCTTCTTTTTCATCGGCCTGTGGGCGCTGACCTTCAAAGCGCGCGGCATCCGCGACGAGTACGGCGTCGGCGGCGGACGCGCGTGGCTGACCCTGGGCCTGCCCTACCTGGCGTGCGTGCTGCTCGTGCTGCTCGCCGCCTTTCTCGCCACGCTCGGCCTCGTGCTGTCCGCGCTGAGCTCGTGGAACTGAGATGAAGGAGCCGATTCCCGCGACCTGGGAAGGCCTGCCCGTCGTCGACGCGCAGACGATGCGCGCTCTCGATGAATCGGCGACCTCGAAGTTCGGGATCAAGCCGCTCGAACTGATGGAAAACGCGGGCAAGGCCGTCGCGGCCGAGTGCTCGGTCTTCCTCGGCGAAAAAGGCCTCTCGGTGTCTCAAGCCACGATCGTGATCTGCTGCGGACGGGGCGCCAACGGCGGCGACGGGCTCGTGGTCGCGCGCCTGTTGAGCGAGGGTGGCGCCACGGTCACGGCCTTCGTGTGCCCGCCCAAGAGCGACGCCTCGGGCCAGTATCCCGAGCTCGTCGCGGTCAATCTCGCCAAGGCGAAGGCCGCGGGCGTGAAGATCGTGACCGCCGGCTCCGGCGCGGGGCTCACGCAGGCTCTCTCCGGCGCGCACATCGCCATCGACGCCTTGCTCGGCACGGGTGCTACCGGCAAGCCCGCGGGCGCCATCCACCACATGATTCGCGAGCTCACGCTCGCCAAGAAGCCCGTCGTCTCGATCGATATCCCGACCGGCCTTCATCCCGACACGGGTTATCACAGCGGCGTGTTCGTGACCGCCGAGCTCACCTTGACCTTGGGACTTCCCAAGCGCGGCCTGCTCGCGGCGCACGCGAAGACGCAGGTCGGGACGCTCAAGGTGCTCGACATCGGCTACCCCGCACCGCTCGTGAAAGGCTTCACCCCTAAGTGAGGCGTTTCGCTCTCGCCGCGTTGTTGTCATGCGCGTCCTGCGCGAAGGTCGGCCCCTGGCTCGTGCTCGAAACCTCGAAGGGCCGCATGGTGGCCCGCCTCGACGAAGACGCCGCGCCCAAGACGATCGCGCACCTGCGTGAGCTCGCCGGACGGCCCAAGCCCTTCTACGATGGCCTGCTCTTCCACCGCGTCGTGCCCGGCTTTTTAATTCAAACCGGCGATCCGGCGGGCGACGGCAAGGGCGATCCGAAGCTTCCCGTGCCCGACGAGATCAAGCCCGGCATGACATTCGACAAGCCCGGCCAGCTCGGCATGGCGAGCTGGGGCCCGGGCACCGCGCAGACCCAGTTCTTCATCACCTTGGCGCCCGCCCCCGACCTGAACGGCCTGCACACGCGCTTCGGCGAGCTCGTCGAAGGGCTCGAGGTCGCCAAGGCGATCGCCGCCGTCCCGCGCGACACCAAGGACGGCATCGACCGGCCCTACGACCCGCCGGTGCTCAAGTCGTTGAAGATCGTCCTCTCGCGCCCGTAGCGCGCCCGAAAGAGTAACCTCGCCGGTTTGGGTCGAATACCCGGCGCGGTTCGGACCTCCGGCCCAGGCGCGCGCGAGCCGGCGATGATATCCTGAGGTCATGAAACTCCCTCTGCTCGCCGTGCTCGCCGTCCTTGCCGTTCCCGCGCGCGCCGCCGATATCTGCGCGCCCCATGCCGCCTTGCTCAAGATACGCTGGTTTATCAACTACGAGCGCGTCGACGGTCCGGCGCGCTCGGCGTTCCTCGAAAAGTCCGAGTGCGAGATCACCGCGCTGTCGGGCGCGCGTGATTTCGACGAGTCCGGCGCCCAAGCCCCCGACTCCGATCCCGAACCCCGCATGCGTTACTGGTCGGACGCGAGCCCTTACGAACTCCGCGTCGAGTTGGCCGGCGGTTGGGCCACGATCTTCCTGGTCAAGCGCGACGGGCGCTACAGCCGCGTCATGGCCCGCATCGACCGGGTCGACGAGAAGGAGCTGGCGACGAACGCAATTGATTTCAGCGGCGACATCGCCGACGGCGAATTCCCCGATTTGCGCACGGGGCGCGGAATGCGCAAGATCGTCCGCGACGGCCGCCTGCTCCTGACGCCTTCTAAGCGCTGACCGCGCGGATCGTTTCGCGCGGCGGGGGAATCCGCCACAGCGGGACGACGCGGCTCCACGCGCTCGACTCGACCTTGCGGCGGAAGTACAGCTCGTGGTCCCACTCGACTTCCGCCATGGTCAGCAGGCAGTCGAGCATGTCGGGACGGCCCGCGCCGCGCGCGTGGCGCGCGGCGTCCTGATACTCGACGATGTTGCCGGCTTCCAAGCGTCCGGCGCCGTACATCGGAATGAACCAGCCGCCGATCCGGCACAGCAGTGAAATCGTCCCGCCGATCAGGGCCAGTTTCCTTTCCTTGGCCGGATCGGGCGCGGCGCCGAGGCTTTCGAGAAGGCCGCGAACGAGTTCGCGGTGCTCGAGTTCCTCCTTCAGGATTCGGCGGATGTCGCTTTTCTCGGCGGGGTCGGAGACCGACTTGGCATGGCCGTCGTAGGCGAGCGACGCGGCGTACTCACCCGCGTGCGCGTTCTGCAATATCGCGATGAGCGCGGCCTTCGACTCCTCGGGACTCAACGGCGCCCCGTGACCGCGCGGACTTTGGCCGCGATGGCGGCCAGGCGCGCCTTGACCCCGGGCGCGCGCTTCTCAAGTCGGGGGAGAACCTCGCGGCGTACCCAATTGCGCGTGAACTTGGGATCGCGGTTGCTGGCGTCCTCTCGCGACTTGAGCCCGTGGCGCTTGAGGTACTCGTTGACCTCTTCTCGCGTGAGCGGCAGGAGTGGACGAATGAGCTCGACGCCGGGTACCAGAGGGCGCCGCACCGGAATGCCGCCGAGCCCTTCGAGGCTCGTGCCGCGCAGCAAGTGGAGCAACACCGTCTCGGCCTGGTCGTCGAGCTGGTGGCCGGTCGCCACCGCGGAAAAGCGTCCGCGCTTGGCTCGCGCGGCCAGCGCCTTGTACCGCTCCTTGCGTCCCGCCTCTTCGAGACCGAGTCCGCGGCGCGCGGCGCTCGCGCGAACCGGGGCGCGAATCACCGTGACGGGCAGACCGAGTTGGTCGCCGAGCGCGACGACGAAGCGCGCGTCCGCGTCCGACGCCCGGCCGCGCAGGCCGTGATTGACGTGGACGAGCGCGACCGTGAGATTCTTGCGCTTCGCCTGCACCGACAGCCAATGCGCCAGGCACACAGAATCGGGGCCGCCGGAGACCGCCGCAAGGATTCGGGCCCTCGGCGCCAGCAGCCGCTCGGACGCCTCGAAGGCGACGAGCTTGGACCAAATCCGGGCGGCGAATTGAGAGGGCTTCAATTGCGAATTTACCTTTTAAAACAATAACTATTCGCCGTTGACAAATCAAGGGGCCGGGGCTACACTGCGATAGGCCTTGCCGTGAACGCGATGAAACCCCTCCTCTTTCTCGCCCTTGCCGTCCTGATGCCGGTCGCGCCGTCGTCTTCCCGCGCGCAGGAGGCGCCGTCGTCGGCGCTCGACGACCTGACCAAAAAAATACAGACCTTGCCCGCCGCGCGCGCGGAAGCGGGAAAGAGCCTCGAGGAATTCCTGCTTGACCCCGCGGACGGTAAAGGCTTCGTCGCCGGAGACGCCGACC
>JAYTIP010000158.1:0-8953 GCA_043731745.1 Elusimicrobiota bacterium
GAACCGTTCGGCAACGCCGTTTACTCCGTTCTCGTCGAGCCCGTCGCGACCAAGTCCGTGCTCGTCATGGGTTGCGGACCGCAGGGCTTGTTCTCGATCGCGGTGGCCAAGGCGTCGGGCGCCGACCGCATCGTCGCCGTCGAGGGTTCTAAGTATCGTGCCGAGCTCGCGATGCGCATGGGGGCGACCACCGTCGTCTCGCCCGACGAGGATCCGGTCAAGGCGGGCAAGGTGAAAGACGGCTTCGACGTGGTCTGCGAGATGTCGGGCGCGCAGGCGGCGATCACGCAGGCGTTCAAGTGCGTACGCAGCGGCGGCCGCATCACGGCCTTCGGCATCCCGAGCAAGAAGGTGGAACTCGACTGGGCCAACGACCTGATCTTCAAGGGCGTGCGCGTGCACGGCATCGTCGGACGCGAGATCTTCGAGACCTGGTACAAGGCCGACCGTCTGCTTCGCTCGGGCGCCGTCGACCTCAAGCCCGTCGTGACGCACACCTTCCCGCTGAAGGATTACGCGGCGGGCTTCGCCGCGATGAACGCGCCCGCGCGCGACTGCGGCAAAGTCGTCTTCGTGCCCTAGACCGTAGCTTTCCCGGTGTTTTTGGCGCTGACCGCGCAACGCTTTTGCCCGGAAATCCTTTACCCGGGTCCGGTATATGTCTATAATTATAGACATGATCTATTTAAAGGGCTACCTGTCGCGCCCGCTCGACGCCGTGCTCTCCGCGCCCAGCCGTTTGGCCGTTTTGCGCGCTTTGGTCCGCGCCAAGGCGCCGCTCTCGGGCCGCGCGGCGGCGCGGGCGGCCGGCATCAACCATCAGGGTGCGGCGACGGCCTTGGCGGCGCTGGCGAAGCTGGGGCTCGTGGAGCGGCGCCCGGCGGGCCGCTCCGACCAGTGGCGGCTCGACCGCCGGCGCTGGCTCAACGCGGAGCTGCTGCTGCCCCTGCTCGAGCGCGTGGCCGAGCACGCGGCGGGTGCGGCGGCGGCGATCAAGAAAGGCCTGCGCGGCAAGGCCGCGGCGGTATTCGTAGCCGGGGCGGCCGCCAAGGGGCGCCTTGAGGCGGGAGACGCTCTCGAGCTGATCGTCGTCGAAGGACCCGGCGGTCGCCGAGTCCTGGGCGACGCCGTGCGCGCCTTGTCCGCTTCTCTGAAAGAAGACTGGTCGCTCAGTCTGAGCGTCCGCGCGCTGACTCTGCGCGAGGGCGCGCGAGCGGTCGCGATCGAGGACCTTTGGGAGTTGCTACCCGTCGAGGGACCTCCGTCCTACTTCGCGACGGGCACGACTTCCCAACGGTAGTACGGAGCAACGCTGCAGTCCGGGCACTGATCGGAGTCGAAGGCGAGCGACGGCTCGCAGGGACGCGGCGTGGAACCGAGATGGAAATAGAGGGGTATCGCGGTGAAGCTGCGCTCGGCGTGAGCGACGATGCAGGCGCGCGAGGCGTCGAAGGCCGCGAAGAGCCCGTCCTTGCGCGAGAAATCCTTCGAGTTCTCCTTGCGCCAGCCGACATGGAACTTCAGCGGCGGTCGGTCGGCGGGAGAGACGATCTCGCGCCAGAGCATCGTCTGCGTCATCAACGCGGCGGCGGCGGCGCACAGGTAGAGGGCCTTCTTGTCGGCGCGCGCCATGCGCGGCAGGGCCGCGGCGAGCGCGATCAACGAGAGCAACGCGGGTAACGAGTAATAACGAAGCGAGCTCGTGTGGCGGAAGGCGATGAACACCGCCGCGTAAGCCGCCGGCCAAAGCAGCAAGGTTCGTTCGTGCGGGTCGAGCGAGTCGTCGTGCCAGGCTCGCACCGCGTGCCAGACGAGCGTCGCGGCGAGGAAAACCCCCCACGCGTGTTGGACGACGCTCAGCCCCAGAGGCGTTTGATAGGAAAATAGCCGCTTAAAAACGACCGGCCCGGCGAAGATCTGCACGAGCGGCGCGAGATGCCAGACGACGAAGGCCGTGATCGTGAGCGCGAAGAGCACGCGCAGCTGTCGCCGCGCTCCATTAAAAGGCAGGACCAACAGTTCGAGGGGCGTTCGCCGGACCGCGACGGCCGCCAGCGCGGGGGCCAGGACCAAGGCCGCCGTCAGCGCCGCACGATGAGCGACCCAGGCCTCCTCGGAAATCGGATGCTTGACGAGCGCGAACGCGAGGCCCGCGGCGAGCGCCGCCGCCGCGTCGCGCAGCTTGGGCTCCGCCGCTTTCTCGCCGCGCCAGGCCGCGCGCGCGCCGAACATCACGACGAGCGAGGCGGGGATCGAGAGATAGATGAAATGGTTCTGGACGCCGATCACGGTCAGGAAGGCCAATGCCGGCCCGCCGCCCGGGCTTGCGAGCGCCGTGAGCGTGCCCAGGATCAAGAGCGGGTGCAGAGCGTAGACCTCCCAGGCCAGGCGCGACTTCATGAGGAGGAACGCCGAGGCCGCGACGAGCACGAGCCAGGCGGCGCCGGCCTCCGGCGAGACGCGGCGCCGCAGGTGCAGCCACAACCCGGTCACCGCGGCCGCGTTGAGCAGCGCTCCGGGCAGGCGCAGGCTTTCGATCGAGACGCCCTTCGCGTCGAAGAAAAGAGCCACGAGCCGGGCGTAGAGCGGCCCGGTGTAGTGGTTCATCTGGTGCGGCGTGTATAGCCCGGCGGCGCGCAGGCGCGTGGCGAACAGGCCGATCCACGCCTCGTCGAGCGACAGCGAGGGCACCGCCGCGAGCCTCGCCAGAAGACAACCCAGGCACAGCGCGAGAAGGAGAACGGAGGCCGCGTCGATGCGTCGCATGGGGGACATTCTATATAATCCTCGCATGACGACTAAGACCGACGCGCTGATGGACTTCCTCGATGAGGAGAACGCCCAGCTGACCAAAGAGGGCCGGGCGGTGCGCTTTCGCGTCGTCACGGGGCGACAGGCGCCGGTGTGCGTCGTCGACGGCAAGAAGGTCGTCAACCTGACTTCGAATAATTACCTCGCCCTGACCGAGCACCCGAAGCTCATCGCCGCGGCGAAGGCCGCCATCGACAGCCACGGCGTCGGCACGGCCGCCGTGCGCACCATCATCGGCACCCAGGACATCCACCTCGCGTTCGAGCAGAAGCTCGCCAAGTTCAAGGGCACCGAAGCCGCCCTCGTCTTCCAGTCCGGCTTCACGGTCAATGTGGGCGTGGTGCAGAGCCTCATGAGCGACCCCAAGGATATGCTCGTCAGCGACGAGCTCAACCACGCGTCCATCATCGACGGCGGCCGCCTCTCGAAGGCGGTTCGCAAGGTGTACCCGCACAAGGACATGAAGGCGCTCGAGGCCATCCTCGCGTCGCCCGAGGCCCGCGCTGCGCGCCGGCGCATGGTCGTCACCGACGGCGTGTTCTCCATGGACGGCGACCTGGCACCCCTGCCCGAGATCTGCGATCTCGCTGAAAAATACGACGCCTTCATCATGGTCGACGACGCGCACGCCTCCGGCGTGATGGGACCCAACGGGCGCGGCACGCCCTCGCATTTCGGCGTCAGCGACCGCGTGCAGGTGCAGATCGGCACTTTGTCGAAGGCGGTGGGCGCCGTCGGCGGTTACGTGGCCGGCCAGAAGCGCCTCATCGACTACCTCTCCTCGGTCGCGCGGCCGCTGTTGTTCTCCTCGTCGCACCCGGCGTCGGTCATCGCCACCTGCTCGGCCGCGCTCGACGTGATGCTCGAGGACGAGGCGCGCATCAAGACGCTGTGGGCGAACGCGGCGCATTTCAAGGCGGGCTTGAAGAAGCTCGGCTTCGACACCGGCGCGTCCGAAACGCCGATCACGCCGGTCATCGTCGGTGACACGAAGAAGGCGCAGGAATTTTCGGCGCGCCTGTTCGAGGAGGGGGTGTTCGCTCTCGCGATCTGCTTCCCGACGGTCGCGCGCGGCAAGGACCGCCTGCGCACGATCGTGTCCTCCGGCCATACTCAGAAGGATCTCGACTTCGCGCTCGAGAAGTTCGGCCAGGTCGGACGCCAGCTCGGCATCGTCTAGGCGGGTCTTGACGGACGGCGTTTCTTGGTGTATCATACTTTCAGAAATATATGAAAGATAACGCCAAGGACAAATTCGTCCGCACCTGGGGGGAGATGGCCTCCTGTTGGGGCATCAACAAGACGATGGCCCGCATCCACGCCTTTCTGATCGCCTCCGACGCGGCGCTGTCGACCGACGAGATCATGGAGCGCCTGGAGATCAGCCGGGGCAACGCGAACATGAACCTGCGCGCGCTCGTGGACTGGGGCCTGATCCGGCGGGTGTCGGTCGGCTCGGAGCGGCGCGAGTACTTCTCGGCCGAGCAGGACGCTTGGAGCATGTGCTGCCGCATCGCGCGCGAGCGGAAGAAGCGGGAAATCGAGCCCGTGATCGTCGCCTTGGGGGAGTGCCTCAAGGAGTCGGGCGACCCGCGCTTCAACAAGAAGATTTCGGAGCTATTAGACCTCGTGAAGACTTTGGACTCCGTCCTGGGGCGCTTGGCGAGCCAGGAGCGGAGCACCGTCATGCCGAAGGTGCTCGCCGTCTTAAAGACGATGGCCTAACTGGTATAATCGAGGACCCCATGCCGATTTCCCTGCTTAAAGTGGAAGATTCACTCGCCCGGGTCCGTTCGGGACTGGAGAGCCGCGCCCGGCGCATCGAGGGACGCGTCGGCCAGGAGCTGGCGGCTCACATCTCCCGCCCCGGCAAGATGCTCCGCTCGCGCTTCGCCCTGCTGCTCTCCGGAGCGCTCGGCGTCGACCAGGAGAAGGCGGAAGGCGTCTCCCGCGCCATGGAGCTCGTGCACAACGCGTCCTTGCTCCACGACGACTGCGTGGACGAGGCGGACCTGCGCCGCGGCCACCCGACCCCCAACAAGGTGTTCGGCACCACGACCGGGCTTCTGCTCGGCGACCTGGCCTTCGCGCAGGGCCTCGAAGAGGCCATCGACATCTCGCCCAACGCGCCCAAGCTGCTCGTGACGACCGTCCGCGAGATGACCGTTGGCGAGCTTCAGGAAGAGTTTTTGAAGGGATCGACGGTGGTCACCGTCGATGCCTATATGGGCGTCGCCTCGCGCAAGACCGGAGCGCTGTTCGAGTGGGCCGGGGCCGTCCTGTCCGAGCTGTCGAGCTTCCCGCACGAGCAAAGCGATCCGCCCCGGCTCGCGTGCGCGGCCGGCATTTTGCTGCAGATCGTCGACGACATTCACGATTACACCTTGTCCGACCGCGTCTCGGGCAAGGACGAGGGGCAGGATCTGGCGAACCGGAAGCTCACGCTTCCGTGCATCTACGCGGTTCAGGATCCCGCCGTTCGCGAGGAGTTCCTGGCCCTGTGGAACGAGGAGAAGCCTGACGCCTCGAAGATCGCCAAGCTCTTGAAGGACCGCGGCTGCATCCAGAAGACGCGCGAGAAGGGCCGCGAAATCGTGAACTCGATGTTGTCCATGATCAGCAAGCTCCCCTGCAAGGCCGAGGCCAAGGAACTGGGGTTCTTCGTCGAAATCATGGCCAACCGGGAGTTTTAGATGTCATACGAAGCGCTGCTGCGCAAATCGTGGAAAAGCGGCGACTTCGTCGTGTCGGAGAACGAAGCCGTCCAGGCCGACGACGCGGACACGGCCAGCATTTTGAAGGTCCGTCGTGAGATGGAAGAGATCGCGGCGCGCGAGGTCTGGGACGCCAACTCCTGCCTCGTCGCCCACAGAGAGGGAATCATGAAACTCGCCCCGTTCGTCAAATTCCGTGAAGAGAAGTTCGGCGCGGTGCTGTTCGAGACGCGCTCCGAGAAGGTCTACACTTTGAGCCCCACCGGCGCGGCCGTCGTGCGCGAAGTGATCGCGGGTGCCGAATCCGGTACCCTCGTCTCCAAGCTCAAGGAGAAGTTCGAGGATCCGACGGGCAAGATGGCGGCGGAAGCCGAGTCTTTCCTCGCGCAGCTGAAGGAAAAAGGACTGATCGTCGAGTAATCGAGAAACTATCATGGAAGACCAACAGACGTCGGACCTCGCCGCCCCGCTCTACGTCGCCTGGCAGATCACCAACGAGTGCAACCTCGCGTGCCTGCACTGCATCGAGGAGAGCGGCCCGGGCAAGGCGTTCAAGGACGAGCTGACCACCGAGCAGGCGCTGGGCATCATCAACCAGCTGGTCAAATCCGAGGTGCCCTACGTCTCCTTCTCCGGCGGCGAGCCGATGGTGCGCCCCGACTTCTTCCAGATGGTGGAACGCATCACCAAAGGCGGCGTGGGCCTCAAGATCGAGACGAACGGTCATTACCTGACCAAAGAGAATTGCAAGAGGCTCAAGGACTTGGGCGTCAAAGCCGTGCAGGTCTCGCTCGACGGCGCCTCCAACGCGTCCTTCAACAAGATGCGCGTGCACGGCCGCTTCGAGGAAGCCCTGAACGGGATCAAAAATCTCAGGGAGGCCGGAATCCCCATTGAGATTAATTTCGTTCCCGCTAAATTCAATATCAAAGAAATCGGCGCGGCCGTCGACCTCGCGCACGAGATCGGCGCTTACTCGTTCTACACCGGCAAGCTGATGTTCACCGGCAACGCCGTGCGCACCTGGGCCATCACGGCCCCCGACGAGAACGACTACCCGGAGTTCTTCGCGACGCTGGCCAAGAAGACCGAGGAGTACAAGGGCCGCATGCGCGTGTACTACCACGAGATGGGACTGCTCGAGGAGCTGCGCTACCGCCTGCTCAACCCGGCGGCGCTGTTCATCATCCTGCCCAACGGCAAGGTCAAGCTCATCAACGCGCTCCCGTTTACCTGCGGCGACCTGCGCCTGCAGACGCTCGGCCAGGTCTGGGCACAGTTCCAGAAGGCGTGGCAGAGCCCGCGCGTGTCGGCCTTCATCGACCGCTTGGCCGAGGATCCCAACATCGTGTCCCGCCTGCACCAGTGGGAGGAGGTCGGGGCCGCATGACCGACGTCTTCCAAGCGCCTCACGCTCCGGCCGAACAGACCTTAGTCATGAAGGTCGCGTCGGTCGTGCGCTACAGGTTCTTCCTGTACGCGGGGCTGCTGCCTTACTTCCTTGGGGGAGCGTGGGCATTTGGAGTTGAAAAGTCGTTTCACAAGGGCGTTTTCCTGCTCGGGCTGCTCGGAATATTCCTTTCCGTCGTCGGCGTCGAGTCGTTCAACGAGTACTTCGACGCTAAGATGGGAACGGACCGGGTCTTCAATCCCGACGCCGAGGAATACATTCCCGAGTGGATGTTCTCGCTCGGCGTGACGGCCTTTGCCGTTGCGGCATCCATCGGCTTCTACCTTGCCTGGGAAGGCGGCTGGCCGATCGTTCTCTATACATTGCTCGGCGGCGCGGCGGCCGTCTGGTATGTCGGGCCACCTATTCGCTGGGTGTATCGCGGCCTCGGCGAGACCGTGATCGGCCTGTCCTACGGACCGTGGATGGTGCTCGGGTCTTTGCACCTGCACACGCACCGGTTTTCGTGGGCCGCGCTCTTGGCCTCGCTCGTGCCCGGCCTCCTGATCACGGCCCTGGCCACCGTCAACAACATTCCCGACTTCCATCAGGATCGCCTGGTGGGGAAGAAAAATTTGGTCGTTCGGCTCGGGCGCAAGAACGGAAGGTATCTCTACCTGGCCATGTCCGCGCTGGGACTGACGATCATTCCTCTTGGGATCGCGGCCGGCCTTTTTCCGAAAGCCAGCATCCTGGCGGCCGCCGCGGGACTTCCACTGTGGATCATCTCGCTGCGTGCGGGAGCCAGCACCTGGGACACGCCTAGACTTTTCATGCCCGCCATACGCGCCATCGTGCAGTGCTACGCGCTGACGACGGCCGTTTTCGCACTGTGCATCGCATTCTCATGAAGATCGAAGCCTTCGGCTCACCGACCATGGTCACCTGGCAACTCACCAGGGACTGCGACCTCGCGTGCCTCCATTGCTGCACCGACTCGGCGCCGGGCAAAGCCCTGCCGGGGGAACTCACGCGGGAGCAGGCACTGAAGCTGAGCCGCGAGATCGTCGCGGCGGGGGTGCCGTATGCGATGATCGTCGGCGGAGAGCCGACGCTCGTGCCTCACTTCGCCGACGTTTGCAGGACGCTCTCGGAGGGGGGAGTACTCCTCAAGATTGAGACGAACGGAAACAACTTTAATCCGGAAACCTTGAAGGGATTGGGGATTCGATCGGTTCAGATCTCTTTGGACGGCGCCTCTCAAGCGGTGTATGGACGGCAACGGATCAATGGTGATCTCGACCGGGCCATCACGGCCTGCAAGGCCGTCGTGTCGGCGGGACTGCCCCTCGAAATAACGTTCGCGCCGACGCGCCTGAACATCTTTGAAGCCGAAGCGGTGATCGATCTCGCGGCCAAGCTCGGGGCTTTTCGTTTCAACACCGGACAGCTCATGCGACTTGGAACGGCGGCCAAGCTTTGGGACCGGCTTGAACCGTCCAAGGCCGAGTACGATGCGTTTCTGCGTGTACTGGAACGCAAAGAACGCGAAATGACCGGGCGTATGGAGCTGTGCTACAAACCCTTTTCGCTCGATGAAGAAATGGCGCACCGCGCTTTTCAGCCCTCCGGTACATTATTGATACTTCCCGACGGGCGCGTGAAAGTCGCGGCCCCGTTGCCCTTTACTTGCGCCGATCTCAAAACGCAAGATTTCCTCTCCGCGTGGGAGGCGTACAAGTCCGCGTGGAGCACGACGCAGGTGCGTCAGGCGCTCGCGGACCTGGCGGCCGACCCGAAGCGGTCGGCCCGCGCCAACGAGTGGGTGGAATTGGAAAAAGATTTGCCGGCGATGGTCAGCCGGTGAAAAGAGGACACATGAACGACCAGAAGACCGTGACCGATGCCAAGGCCGAGCCCAAGCTCGCTTGGGAAACTCCCTCTCTCGAGGAAGTCTCCGAGCGCGTGATGGCCCAGCCTTACATCCGGTTCACGTAAAATGACGGACCGGAGGGGGGCGTCCGTGGGCGACTACGGC
>JAYTIP010000159.1:0-16498 GCA_043731745.1 Elusimicrobiota bacterium
CGCTGCGCCTCGGTGACCGACATGCCGGGGAGCGCCGTCGGCATGTAAAGCATCGCGCCCTCGTTCAACGGCGGCATGAACTCCGAGCCCAGGTGCATGTAGACGGGGATCGTCGACGCCATCAATAGACCCGCCGCGATCAGCGCCGCCTTGCGGTGCTCGAGCACCCACCGGCAGGCCGGTTCGTAAATCCGAAAGAGGACGCGGCTGATCGGATGATCCTCCTCCTTGTAGTATTTGCCCACCGTCACCGCGTTGACGATATTCGACAGCCACCGCGGCTTGAAGTGGACATAGTCCATGCGCGTGAACATCATACGCAGCGCGGGGTCGAGCGTGACGGCCAGTAACGCGGCGAGCGCCATCGCGAGTGTCTTCGAGTACGCGAGCGGCTTGAAGAGCCGGCCCTCCTGATCGACCAAGGTGAAGACGGGCAGGAACGCGACCGCGATCACGAGCAACGAGAAGAACACGGAAGGCCCGACCTCCTTGAGCGCCTGAAGCCGGACCTCGTGAAAGTCGCCCTTACGCCCGCCCTCGTTCCATTGCTCAAGCCGCTTGTAGGCGTTCTCGACCTCGACGATCGCGCCGTCGACGAGCACGCCGATCGAGATCGCGATGCCCGACAAGGACATCACATTGGCGGACAACCCCATCAGATAGAACGGGATGAAGGCGAGCACGACCGAGATCGGGATCGTGACGATGGGGATGAGCGCCGAGGGGATGTGCCACAGGAACAAGAGGATCACGAGGCTCACGATCAGCATCTCCTCCGTCAGCGAGCGGGTGAGCGTGTGAATGGAGCGGTGGATGAGGCCCGAGCGGTCGTAAACCGGCACGATCTTGACGCCCTCGGGCAAAGACGGCTTGATCTCCTCGATCCTGGCTTTGACTCGCTCGATCACATCGAGGGCGTTCTCTCCCTGGCGCATGACGATGACGCCGCCGACCGTATCGCCCAGGCCGTTGAAGTCCGAGACGCCGCGCCGGATGTCCGGGCCGATTTCCACTTTAGCCACATGCTTGACCAAGACGGGCGTGCCCGCGCGGTCGGCGCGCACGACGATCTTCTCGAGGTCGGCTACCGATTTGGCGTAGCCGCGGCCGCGGATCATGTACTCGGTCCCGCCGAACTCGAGCAGGCGGCCCCCGGACTCCTGGTTGCCCTTGCGCACCGCGCTGAGCACGTCGGTCAGCGGAATCTTGTAGGAGAGAAGCGCGTTGGGGTCCACATTGATCTGGTACTGCTTGACGAAGCCGCCGACGGCCGCGACCTCGGCGACGCCCGGCACCGCCTGCAGCTGGTAGCGCAGGTTCCAGTCCTGCAAGCTGCGCAGCTGGGCCAGGTCGTGCCGGCCGCTCTCGTCGACGAGCGCGTACTGATAAACCCAGCCGACGCTCGTCGCGTCGGGCCCTATTTCCGTCTGCACGTCCTTGGGCAGGCGCGGCAGGATCTTGCTCAGGTACTCAACAACGCGAGAACGCGCCCAATACAGGTCCGTGCCGTCCTCGAAGATCACATAGACGTAGGAGTAGCCGAAGTCGGTGAAGCCACGGATCGCCTTGATCTTCGGCGCGCCCAGAAGGGCCGCGGTGATGGGATAGGTGACCTGGTCTTCGAGGATGTCCGGGCTCCGGTCCCAACGCGAGTAGATGATGACCTGGGTGTCGGAGAGGTCCGGGATCGCGTCGAGCGGCACGCGCTTGGCCGTCCAGACGGCGCCCGCGACCGCCAAGGCCGTGAGCAGGATGACCAGGAACTTGTGGCGCGCGCTGAAGTCGATGATTTTCTCGATCATGGCTTGCTCGGCGCGCTGAACCCGGCCGCGGCGGCTTTGAAGCGCGACTCGGAGTCGATCAGGAAGTTGGCCGCGGTGACGACCTCCTCTCCGGCCTGAAGGCCGGAGAGGATTTCATAGAAGCCGCCGGCCTGACGCCCGAGCTTGACCTCGCGCGGCTCGAACTCGCCCGGCCCCTTGCGCACGAAGACGAGATGATGCTCCCCGGTCTCGAGCACGGAGTCCTCGGGAACGGCCAGGCGCCGTCCAAGGCCAATTAAGAGCTTCACATTGACGAAGGTCTCGGGACGCAGCGCCTCCGTCGGCGTTTCGATCAAGCCGCGCACGCGCGCGGTACGCGTCTCGGCGTTGACGACGGAGTCGACCGCCACGACCTTCCCGCGATAGGTGCGGCCCGGCAGCGAAGGGGCGGTGACGGTCATCTCCTGCCCGGAGGCCAGCGCGCCGACCTCGTTTTCATAGACCTCCGCGTAGACCCAGGCCGTTTTGCCGGGAAGCAGCAGATTAATCGGGTCGCGGCCGTCGCCCGCGAGCGTGTCGATCTGCGCCTGCGGCAGGCCGAGCAGGCGCAGGCGCGTCCCGGCCGAGCGCACGACCGCCTCCGCGCCGCGACGCGCGTCGGGCAGCGGGCTGTCCTTCATCTTTCCGGCCGCGACCGCAGCCTGCTTGTATTCCTCGATCGCGTTGTAGAGCTCGGGATCGTAGGCGATGCGGCCGACCGCGCGAATCTCAAGGTCAAGCGCGCGCACCGTCGCCGACGCGGTCTTGACTCCGATGAGCTGCTGGCGCTCGAGCGGAATCGAGACCGACGCGTGCCCCGCGACGACGGGACCGCTTGACGGGCTTTCGGAGTACACGGCGATGTAATCCATCCCCATCTCGTCCTTGGCCGGCTCCGGCGAGCTCACGTCCGGCCGCATGGGGTGCCGGTAGTAGAGAGGCTTCGTCTTCTCTTGAGCCCCGGAGGAAGCGCTCATCGCTCCGTGAGAACGCCCGCGTCCGATGAGATAGCCCCCGCCTCCGGCGGCGATAAGAAAGCCGACCGCGAGCGTCGACAAAGCTTTTCGGCTAATGGAGATGTTCATGATCTTCGGTCCTCTGTTCGATCGTCCACTCGGCGCCGACGACGCGCTCAAGCATCGCCAGCCTGATTCCCAAATCGGAGACGGCTTTGAAATATTCGAGCTGCGCGTCCAGATGGGTTCGCTGCGCGTCGAGCAGGTCGAGGAAGCCGACCCGGTCCGCCCGGTAGCCGGATTCGGAGACGGTGAGCGACTGCTCGGTTTGCGGAAGAATCGTCGTCTTATAGAGCTCGACGGTCCGCCGCGCCGCCTGGACTTGGACGAGTCCTTCCTTGACCTCGTATCGGGCGGAGATCCGGGCCGACTCAAGCATCGCGTTCGCGTGCTCGAGCTCGAGCCGCGTCGATTTCACGACGGCCTGCTGGCCACGCCATAAAAAGGGAAGCGTCATCTTGAAGACGGCGACCGCGTCGGAGGGCATCCCCGCGCGCGTCCTCCAGGTGTACTGCAGCATGAAGTCGGGAAGATAATCGGCTCGCTTAGCCGCGAGTTCCGCGCGCATGTGCTCGACATGGTGCGCCGCGCCGTGGACCTCCGGTTGACGCTCGAGCGCCAAGGTCTCCAACTGCTGCTGAGCGGGTTCGGTCGACGCCGACACGGGTTCCTCGCCCGCAGATATCGCCTCCTCGGGTCCGCGCGCGAGCAACGCATTGAGCTTCGCGCGGGCCGTCTCGAGTTCCTGGCGCGCCGTGATGGCGCGGTTTTGGACCTTCGAGAGCTCGACCTGCGCCTTGAGGACGCTGGGCTGGGTCGCCTTACCGACGGCGTACTTCGATTCGGCGATATGGGAAAAGCGCCTCAGGATTTCGACCGTCTCGTCGTAGACTCTCGACTCGCGCTGGGCGAACAGCAGGCCGTAGTAGGCCTGCTTGACCTTGGAGACGACATCTTGCTCCATCGCTCGGTAGGCCTCGCCCTCTCGTCGCGCGAGGTGGGCGGAGGACTTGCCGCGCAGCGTCAGCTTCCCCGGAAAGGGAATGGTCTGGGCCACGTCGTACCACTTCTCGCCGGCGGACCCGACATTGAGGCCCGAGCGGGAGAACCCCCAATACTCGACGCCGATCTCGGGCGCGGGCCAGGACTTGTCCGCGCCCACCTTCGCCTGCGCCATCTCCCAGCTCTTACGCGCGGCGACGATGTCGGGATTGCGCTCACGCGCGATCTCGATCAATGCCGGCAGCGTCGACGGAACCGGCTGCTCCTGCGCCCGTCCGGGCGACGCGAGCCACGACAGAACGACGAATAGGGAAATCACGGTGCCTCCTTCTTAAAGCGATCGCCGCGCTCACGCGCGGGGTCGGACCTTAAGCGAGGGGCGGAGCGAGACCGGAAACGACAAGACGGTCGGCCTGGGGTGGCGACTCGTCACGCGCGAACGGCACGACCTGGGAGGTCGCTTGAGGAACGGGATGGGCCAGGACGACGACGATGGCCCAGGCCAAGAGGGGCGGCGTGAACCGAGCGATGGCGACCGTCGCCGGCGTCATCGGGGTGATCCGGCAGCAGTCCTTGGGCGCGGACTTGGGCGGCGGCGGGCAGAATTTGCCGCAACAGCCCTTTGGCTGGGACGGTTGGGCAAGCAATGGCTGCGCCGTCAAAGTGACGGTGAGCGCCGCGGCCAACATCGCGCCGACGAGTCTTTTGAGCCCCATTATTTGAAGTGTAGCACCAAAACGGCCACCGCGCAATGACCGCTCAGCAACAATCATCCCCCCGCCACGCCTGCAGACACGAGCGCCCGGCTGCCTAAGGCTTTCGCGGCACTCCGCTTCTCTCGCGCGAGCCACCACATGACACCCATGGAAAGCCCCGTGACGGCGATTCCAAGAGGACTCGCCTCAGGGCGCGCTCGCAAAAAGGGAGCCTTGGACGCGTCGAAGGCGATATAGGCGGCCAAGCCGAACAAAGATCCCGCGACAAGACGCTGGGCACGCCGCTCGAGTCTTTCCAGTTCGGCGGTCGTCGTTTGGCCGGTCTCCGCGCGCAGTCGCCACACGAGTATGAGCCCGGAGGCCGTCTCGACGAAGCTGTCGATGCCGAACCCCAGCAACGCGACGCTGCCTGCGGAAAGGGCGGCTCCGATCGCGACCGATCCTTCGAGGATGTTCCAGGCGACCGTGAAATATTCCAGACGAAGGGCGCGCTGGAGATGGCGTTCGCGATCTAAATGTCGCATTTAGCTCTTGATCGCGAGGTAATCGTGGAGCGTCCGCCCGCCGTCGTATTGGGTGGAGGCGCGGTGCACGAGCTTGTAGCCGGCGGCTTCAAATTGCCCGTGCTGCCGGAGTTGCGCGCGAAGATCGGAGGATTTCTCGAGGGCAGACGCCAAGTCTCGTTTCTGGCATAAAACGATGTCTTGGGCGTTGCCAAGGGTCAGGATTAAAACGCTCGTGAGCTCGACGGGCGGCGTGCCGACGCCGACCGCGGGCACCGCGTCCGCCGCCGCTTGGCGCGCTTCCAGGCGAATCATCCGGGCCTTGGCCTCCGGGATGCCGGCTTCCAGCGCAGCCGAAACCCAGTCGAGAAGACGCTCTCGAACCGTGGCCAAGTCGGGGGCGTTCGCGATAGGCTCGATTCCGCCCCCCCGCAACACCGCTCCGGCCAGGCCCGACACCTCCTTTAGGTACACGTTCTTCTGCGAATCCGGGATGTAGTACATCGCGACCAAGTGAACCTTCTTTCCGTCCGACGCGCCGTAGTCGATCCCGGTGGGGCTCCAGCCCACGGCGCACAGCATGTCCCCGCCGCTCGAAGCGCGTACATGCGGACAAGCGACTCCGTGCCCGAGGCCCGTGTTGATCGAGCGCTCGCGGGCGAGCATGGCGTCGACGAGATCCATGCCCCCGCTGATATCGGGAATCGCTTCGATGAGGTGGCCCAGGTAAATGAGCGACTTCTCCTTGTCGGCCTCCGGCAGTTCCACGAGCCGGCCTTCCTGCAGGGCGTTGAGCAGGCTTTTCATTTAATCGACTCCATACTTCTTGATGAATCGCGTCTTCACGAAATGAGTCAGCGTCGCGTATCCGACCAAGGTGGCCGCCATCCAAAGCCAGAAGGAACCAGGCAAGGGCGTGAGTCCCAGGTAGCCGCTGATCGGAGAATACGGCAGATAAGCCGCCGTACCCATGACCGTCAGCGTCGTCAAGGTCAGGGCGAGGCTCGCCTGACTTTGGAAGAACGGAATGCGATTGGTACGGATGATGTGCACGATCAAGGTCTGGGTCAACAGCGACTCGACGAACCAACCTGTGTGAAAGAGGCTTTCGTAATGCGCCTTCAGCCCGGGGTCGGCCGTGGTCTTAAAGGCGATGCAATGGTAGAAATAGAGCATCAGGAAGAAGGTCGTGTAATCGAAGATCGAGCTGATCGGCCCGATCCAGAGCATGAAGCGCTTAATGCTCTCGATGTTCCAACGCCGCGGCTTTTCCAAGTACTCCTCGTCCACGACGTCGGTGGGGATCCCGATCTGAGAGAAGTCGTAGAGAAGGTTGTTGACCAAGACCTGGATCGGCGCCATCGGCAGGAATGGCAGGAAGTAGGCGCCGCCTAAAACGCTGAACATGTTGCCGAAGTTCGAGCTGGCGCCCATGCGGATGTACTTGATGATGTTGCCGAACACCTTGCGGCCCTCGATGATGCCGTCTTCGAGCACGAGAAGGCTCTTCTTCAGGAGGATGATGTCCGCCGACTCCTTGGCGACGTCGGCGGCGGTGTCAACCGAAATGCCGACGTCGGCCGTCTTCATGGCTGGAGCGTCGTTGATGCCGTCGCCCAAAAAACCCACGACATGGCCCGCGCGTTGCAGCGCCCGGATGATCTCTTCTTTCTGAGACGGGGTGAGGCGTGCGAACACCGTAGATTTCTCGGCCACCGCCTCCAACTGCTCGTTAGAGAGGCCGCGCAGCTGATCTCCGGTCACGAGATTCTCGACCGGCATGCCCACGTCCCGGCAAATCTTCTGCGTGACCAAGGCGTTGTCGCCGGTCAGGATCTTCGTGCCCACGCCGGCTTTACGCAAGGCTTCAAGCGCCGCGGCCGCCGAGTCCTTGGGGGGATCGAAGAAGGCGAGGTAACCCAGAAGGATCAGCTCGCTCTCATCGGCGGTGGAGAATATTTCCTTCGTCTTCGGGAATTCGCGATACGCGATCGCGAGCACCCGGTAGCCGTCGCGGCTCAAATTCTCGAATTCCTCGAGCAGGTCGCTTTTGAGCACCGCGATCAACGGGTGAATTTCTTCGTCGACCTGGTAGCGGTTGCAGGCCTGGAACATCTCCTCGACCGCCCCTTTGCAAATCAGGACGTGCTCATCTTCGGAGTCGAGGATGACGGACATTCGCCGACGCTGAAAATCGAACGGGATTTCGTCGACCTTGCGGCAACTGCGCTCGACGTCGAGGTCCGAATGCGCCAGGATGGCGCGGTCGAGCAGGTTGCGCAGCCCCGTCTGGTAATAAGAGTTCATGTACGCGTAGCGCAAGACGTCTTCCGACACGCGGTTCGTGACGTCGACGTGGCGCTCGAGCACGATGCGGTCCTGGGTCAAGGTTCCGGTCTTATCCGTGCACAGGATGTCCATCGCACCCAGGTTCTGGATCGAATTCAGGCGCTTGACGATCACCTTCTTCTTCGACATCGCGAGCGCGCCCTTGGAGAGATTGACCGTGACGATCATCGGAAGCATCTCGGGCGTGAGGCCGACGGCGACCGAGAGGCCGAAGAGCAACGCGTCTATCCAGTTGTGCTTGGTAAGCCCGACGATTAAGAACACAACGGCGACCATGACCACCATGAAACGGATCATGAGCCAGGTAAAGCCCTCCACCCCGCGGTCGAAGCTCGTCAGAACGCGCTGGCCGGTGAGCTTGTGTGAGATCGTGCCGAAATAGGTCTGGGAGCCGGTATTGACGACGATTCCCCGGGCCGTGCCGCTCAAGACGTTCGAGCCCTGAAAGCAGGCGTTCGGCAGGTCGACCGCGTTCTTGCCGGCGGTGTCGCACGATTGGGCGTGCTTTTCAACGGGCATGGATTCGCCGGTCAACGCGGCCTGGCTGACATAGAAGTCCTTCGAGGTCAGCAGGCGCAGATCCGCCGGGACGATCGAGCCCGCTGCGAGAACGACGATGTCGCCGGGAACCAAGTCTCTTAAAGGAAGGTCGGCTTGCTTCCCGTCGCGGACGACGACGCAGAACGTCTTGATCATCGCTGACAAGCGTTCCACCGCGTTGTTGGAGCGCTTTTCCTGGAAATAGCCCAGGAGCACGCTGAGCACCGCCATCAGGCCGACGACGGTCGTGGAGCGGTAATCGCCCATGACGCCGGCGACCGTGGCAATCACGAAAAGCTGTATGACGAGGGGATTGCGCGAGCGCTCCAGGATTTCCCCGACAAACCCGATCTTCCGAGCGTGTTCGACCTCGTTGAAGCCGAAACGCTCGCGACGCTCCGCGATTTGCTCCGCGCTCAAACCGGATTCCGTCGCGTCCAGGCGTCCCAGCACGGCCGCCGGCGCCAGCGACCCGATCGCGAGCATCTCATGCTCGCCTTGAATGGCCTTGGATGCCGCGTTCTCTTTGCCGTAAATCATCATACCCACGCTCTCCTACTTCAGATCGCGCGTAGTATACCATACCCCAGTATGTTATACTCCCGTCATGGCACATACCATCGAAGACAAGCAGGGCCTGCTCAACCGGGTCAGCCGCATCCGCGGGCAGATCGAGGCCATTCATCGCGGTCTCCAGGAAGAAGAAGACTGCAACGACATCCTGCAAATGATCGCCGCCAGCCGTGGGGCGATCAACGGGCTCATGCGCGAAATCATCGAGGGCCACATCGAGTCGCACGTGGTCGACCCCAAATCCGCGCCGGGTTCCGAGCGCGCAAAGGCGACCAAGACCTTGATCAAGGTCATGCGCACCTATCTTAAATAGCCATGCGACCCGTCCACGGCCCTCATGGCGGACCTTTGGTCGAGACCGACGGCGGCCTCATCGAGCTGAGCGTCTTCGAGACCGGCGTCCCTCCACGGTTCCGACTGTATTTCTTAAATGACGACGCCACCCCCGTCTCCTTGCCGAGAGAAACGACAATTGCGCTCAAGACCGTCCGTCCGGACGGGTCACTGCAGAGCTTCGCGTTCACGCCCCAGGGCGACTACCTCGAGGCGACAGCGGAGCTGCCGGAGCCGCACGAGTTCGAGGTGCGCCTTGAGGTCGGACACCAAGGTCACGCCCATACCTACCGCTCGCATTTCACGGAGGAGGGCCACTCCCACGGCGGCATACACGATCATCACGGCCACGACCACGGCGAGGGAATCTTCGGGCGGCTGCGCGGTCTATTCGGGCATTCTCACGATGCCGCGGAGAAGATTGACGAGGCGATGGAGTCTCACGAACTGGGCATTCGCACGCTCAAGGTGACTATGGTCATCATGGGCGTCACCGCGTTGCTCCAGTTGGGCATCGTGCTCATGTCCGGCTCGGCCGCGCTGCTCGCCGACACGATCCACAACTTCGCCGACGCGCTGACGAGCCTGCCTCTATGGCTCGCGTTCGCCTTGGCGCGACGAGCTCCGACTCGCCGCCTCACCTACGGATACGGCAAGCTCGAGGACGTGGCGGGCGTCGTCATCGTCCTTATCATCCTTTCCTCCGCCTGCGTGGCCGCCTACGAGTCCGCGCTGAAGCTCCTGCACCCGGCGCCGATGGAGCATTTGCGCCTCGTGACCGCGGCCTCGATCATCGGATTTATCGGCAACGAGTGGGTCGCGCTGTACCGCATCCGCGTCGGCAAGGAAATCGGATCCGCCGCGCTGGTGGCGGACGGTTATCACGCGCGCGTGGACGGATTCACGAGCCTGGCGGTGTTATTGGGGGTCATCGGGACCTGGGCCGGTTATCCGATCATCGACCCCCTCGTGGGCGTCGGCATCACGCTCGCAATTCTAATGATCGTAAAGGACGCGGCGAAGTCCGTTTGGCTGCGCCTCATCGATGGCATCGAGCCGGACATTTTGTCCGAGATCGAGAGCGCGCCGGTGTCGGTTCCAGGGGTGAACGCCGTACGCGAGACTCGAGCGAGGTGGCTGGGGCATCGCGTCCAAGCTGAGATGATCATTGAGGTCGACCCCGGTCTTTCGCTCCGACAGGCCGACGCCGTCGTGCGGCAGGTGGAAATAAAATTGCGAGATCGGGTGCGCCTGCTCGGCGGCGTCGTCGTGCGCGCAGTGCCGACCTGACCGCTCAGAACCTGGAGCCGACCGTGAACCGGTGCGAGTTCCCGAGCTCCCCCATCGGCAGCACGGCGTAGGCGAAATCCCAGCGCGCGTCGCGGTAGCCGACTCCGAGCGTCAGGCCGCGCGCCGCCTCGAAGCCCGAACCGCCCTCGACGCGGTGTTCCGAGGACCAACCGGCGCGCAGGAAAACGCTGCGGATCGCCTGGTACTCGCCTCCGACCGAGCCGTCGAACCCCGCTTCTCGGGGACCGTCGATGAGCTCGGCCGCGAGCGCGTGCCCGCCCGGGAGCTTGCAGGCGGCGCCGGCCGCGACGCGCAGCGGCAGGTCGTTGCGCTCGCCGTCGTACTTGAGCCCCGCGCCGAGGTTGCGAACGGCGGCGCCTATGATGAGCGAGCCGAGCTCCCGGCGCAGCCCCGCGTCCACGGCGACCGTGTGCGCCTCGGCCGAGGCGATGTGGCTGCGGATGTACTTGACGGCGACGCCGGCGCTCGCGAGCCCGAGATTCTTGCCCCACCCCGCGGCGAGCGCCGCGTCGGACGCGCCGTAGCTGGCCGTCGGATGGCCGAGCTCGTCGCGGCCCGCGATGGCGGCCCGGCTGAGATAGATCGCGCCCACCGCGAATGTCCCGCCCGCGGTCGGCTGCGCGTAGGCCGCGAAGTCATGTCGCGTGCCGAAGGCGAGCGTGGAGTGGCTCGTGGTGAGTTCGCGCTTCTCAAGGGAAGAGAGCCCCGCCGCGTTCCACGCGAGCGCGCTCGCGTCGTCGGCGAGCGCCGTATAGGCGCCGCCCATCGCGAGACCGCGCGCGCCGACCCCGATGTTCAGGAATGAGGCGGTTTCCGCGGCGCGCGAGGCGCCCGAGAGCAGAAGCAAAGCCACCGGGAGAAGCTTCATACGACGCCTTAAGTCCGGCACCGTCTCATGTCATTTATACTCCCAAGAGGACCTTACAGCATGCATTCGCTTGTATTCCAAGGCCGAAAGGTCAACTTTTCATTGAGGCTGCGTATGCGCTTCAGCGCCGCTTAAGCCCGAGGTAAGAATTCCGAAGACGCGATGACGCATACTGTTTATAGGAATTGGTAAAATGACACCGTGAGCACACCGACCGCGCCGGTGCGAGTCCTCGTCATCGATGACGAGAAAGGCCTGCGAGACATGCTGACCTATGCCTTGCGGCGCATGAAATTCGAAGTGGCGGTGGCTGAGAACGGGGAACGAGGCCTCGCCGCCGCGCGCGCCGCCGCCTACGATGTCGTGCTCTGCGATGTGATGATGCCCGGCATCAACGGCATCGCGGTGCTCGAGACGCTCAAGCGCGAGAAGCCCGGCCTCGAAGTCGTCATCGCCACGGGCTTCCCGACCGAGGCCGACGCCGCGCGGTCCCGGGAGCTCGGCGCTTTCGATTATCTGGCCAAGCCCTACCAGCTGATGGAGCTTCGCGCCGTCATCGAGAAGGCCGCCGCACGCACGCGCGCGAACTCGAACCCTTAGGAGACACCATGACCGTCAACGACTTTTTAAACGACGCGACGGCGCCGGTCGTCGGGATGGATCAGGACGGCTCGGTCTTTTTCCTCAACGACGCCTTCGAAGCGGCCTACGGCTGGACGAAAGAGGACCTGCTCGGCAAATCGATGACGGCCATCATTCCTGCGAACATGCGCGATGTCCACCAGATCGGATTCTCGCGATTTCTGCAAACCGGAACGCCGACGCTCATGGGCAAGCCTCTGCATCTGCCGATCCTCCGCAAAGACGGCCGAATCCTGAGCGCGGTCCACCTCATCATCGCCGACAAAATCGACGACCGCTGGAGATTCGTCGCGAAGATCACCCTGGAGAGACCGGCGTGACCGAGCCGCAGGAGCACTCGCGAAATCTCGCCGAGCTGCGGCGGATCATCTCTTGGATGGACGCCGTGCTCGGCGAAGTCAGCGACGGCATCATCGTCGCCGAAGGTCACGACCTGTCGGTCCAGTACGCCAACGACACCTTCTGCGCCATGATCGGCCGCAGGCGCATCTACACTTTGGGGACCTCGCTCTTCGCGAGCTTGCCCGCCTTGTCGAAAGATCCCTTTTTTTCCGACCCCGCTCCGGGCGCTGCGGGGGAGAGCGAAGGCATACGCCGCACCGTGATCGCCCTCGCCCTTCAACGCGAAGACAAGAGTGAATTGCCGGTGGAAATCCATTGCTCCATCCGCAAGGCCGCGGGAACGCGCTATTGCACGGCGGTCGTGCGCGACATCACCGAACGCAAGCGCGCCGAGCGCCGGAAAGCCGCCGAGCGGGCGACGGACATGACGGACATCTCCAACGACGGCTCGGCGAGCGTCTATCAAAGAATTCTGCGCAATATCGGCGAAAGCCTGGCGTGGCCCCACGGCCTCTTTTGGACGCTCGACTCCGCCACGGGGAAGCTTCGCTACGCCGCCTCGTGGTCCGCCGCCGCGGGCCCGAGCGAGTTCATCGCCGCCTCCAAAGAGGCCCTCTTCCCCCGGGGCGTCGGACTGCCGGGGAGGGTGTGGGAGCAAGACGCACCGGCCTGGATCGAAGACGCCGTTGAAGACGACAATTTTACGCGCACGGAACCGGCGCGACGAGAAGGGCTCCACGCCGCCTTCGCCTTCCCGGTGCGCATCGACGGCCGCTTTCACGGCGTGCTGGAATTTTTCAGCGCGAAGTTCGAACAGCCGGACGCCGAGCTGCTCGAGATGATGGGTAAAATGGGGCGGCAGCTCGGGGAGTACATCGAGCACCAAGCGGCGGCCGAAGAGCTCAAGCGCAGCCGTCTCTATCAATCCGAAAAGATGGCGGCGCTCGGCCAGCTGGCGGCGGGGGTCGCGCACGAGATCAACAACCCTCTGGGGGTCATCCTGGGCTTCGCGCAGTCCCTGGCCTTCGATCTCGACGACGCCGATCCGCGCCTCGTGGCCCTCAAGTCCATCGAACGGGAAGCGGTGCGCTGCCGCAATCTGGTCCAGGATCTGCTGGTCTTTTCGCGCCAAGGGAAAACGGTCTCGGAAGAATTCGATTTCAACGAGAACGCGCTGAGCGCGCTCAACATCATCGAGGCCCAAGCCCGCATGAGGTCCGTCGTGATCGTCAAGGATCTAGGCGCGCTCGAGCCGCTCTACGGCGACAAAGCCCAATTGCAGCAGGCCATCGTCAACATAGGCAACAACGCCCTCGACGCCATGTCCGACGGCGGACGGCTCAGCGTGCGCACCCGGCAGGAAGGCGACGGAGAACAGGGACGGGTCGTGCTCGAGATGACCGACACCGGGGCTGGAATTCCCGAGGAGATTCAAGCGAAGATATTCGACCCCTTCTTCACGACGAAAGGCGTGGGCAAGGGAACGGGGCTCGGCCTGTCCTTGACCTATGAAATCATTCAAAGGCACCGCGGGACGATCCGGGTGAACAGCCAGGTCGGGAAGGGTACGACCGTCATCGTATCCCTCCCGTTGCACAGGGGCGGCCCGCTCGCCTAGGACTCAAACCGGCCGCGCTTGGGGCGGGCAGGTCTGAAGCAGGAAGGAAAACCTCGAACCCTGTCCCGAGCCGCCCTCGATTTCGATGCCGCTGTCATGGGCCTCGATGATCTGCTGGGCCAGGGAGAGGCCGACTCCGAAGCCTTTCGGGGTCATTTTCTTTCCGCTTTCCGACCGGTAATGGCCGCTCAGTATTTTAGCTCGATCTTCCTGCGAGACCCCGATGCCCGTGTCCTGCACGAAGAGGCGGTAATAGCCCGGACGGGACGCTTCGGCGAGAATCCCGAGAACGATGGCGCCCTTTTCAGGCGTGTATTTGATCGCGTTGCTCAGCAGATTGCTGATCACCAAGGTGAGGGAGGCGTGGTCCGCCCGCACCGGCTGAAGATCCTCCGGAAGGTCCAGGGACACGCGGAGCGCTTTTTTTTCGTACAGCAGCTCCATACGCTTGATGGCGCTTCTGAGAATCTCCTCGGCATCGACGGCCGCGAAGTCGATGGCGAGCTTACCGGCTTCGAGACGGCCAATGTTGAGAAGATTTTGGACGGCGCCGGTCAGGCCGTCGATGTTGGTGATGATCATCTCGAAGAAGCGCTCGTTCTCCTTGAGCCATTGCGGAGGAAGCCTTTCCTCAAGGAGGAAAGTGGCGACCTTCATGACCGACAGCGCGTTGCCGACCTCGTGGCTGACGACGGAGACGAGGTCGGTCTTGAACTTGTTGACCTCCTCCGCGTGCTTGTGCAGCAGGCGGACCTCGAGCATGTTCCGCACCCGCAGCAGAACCTCGTCGAGATCGAACGGCTTGCTGATGAAATCCTTCGCGCCGCCCTTGAGCGCGCGTAGCTTGTGGGCAGGCTCGGCGGTGATCGCCAGCACCGGGAGGTAGCCCGCGCTTTCGAGCTTCTTGAGGCTCTCCATGACCGCAAAGCCGTCCATGACCGGCATCTGCAGATCGAGCAGGATCAGGTCGTAGCCGTGCCGGCGGTGAAGGTCGCAGACCGCGACCGGATCAAGAGTGGTCGTGACGTCGCCGTAGCCCGCGCCGCGCAGCATCCGTTCGAGCAGCACGAGATTGACCTGTTGATCGTCGACGATCAAGATCTTGCCGCGAAGGATGTCGGATGGGCCGATCATGAGGTTTCGCCCCCTTCCTCTTTCTTCGCGCCGTTTTTTTCCGCGAACTCGAGCGCGAAGTCCACCGTATCCATCAGCTCGTTGACCTTGATCGGCTTGGTGAGGTAGCGGAAGAATCCCGCTTTCATGCCCCTCTCGACGTCGAGCGGCATCGCGTTCGCGCTGATGGCGATGACCGGGATGAGCCTCGTCGCCGGATCTTCGCCCAGGATTTTCAACACCTGGATGCCGCTGATGCCGGGCAAGTTGAGATCCATCAGGATCACATCCGGCAGCCGCTCGCGCGCGATCTCGATGCCGCTCTTCCCGCTCGCGGCGGTCAGCAGGCGGAATTCGGGGTGGCGCGCGATGATCTTCACGACCAGCTTCATGTTCGCCGGGTTGTCCTCGACATAGAGGATGGTGTTCCTCCGCGCTTTGCGAGGCGCGCGCGGTTGGGGCGACGCGACCGTTTTTCCCTCCTTCGCGGCAAGCTGCGCCTCGGCCACCGTTTTAAGCTCGAACCAGAACACGCTTCCCGTTCCGACCGTGCTTTCGACGCCGATGACGCCCCCCATCAGCTCGACGAGCCGCTTGGCCACCACGAGGCCGATGCCCGTGCCTTCCTCGCCGCTGCTCTCCTGGCCGAGGCGGTTGAACGGCTGGAAGAGCTGCGTCAGTTTCTCCGGCGGCAGCCCCGCACCGGTGTCCCTGACGCTGATGCGAGTCCGATCCGGCCCGCACGAGAAGGCCACGACGATCTCTCCGCCGGGGAGGTTGTATTTGATCGCGTTGGACAGTAAGTTGATGAGCACCTGCTTCAACCGGGTCCGATCGGCGCGGACGAAGCACGGAATGTCGAACTTGGGAAGGGTCAGCTTGATGCCGTGCTGCTGCGCCTGGGTTTCGATCATGCCCTGGCATTCGAACATCACTTCCGCCAGCGACACCGGCTCCCGCGAGATCGGCACCTGCCCGGACTCGATCTTCGCGAGATCGAGGATCTCATCGATGAGCTTGAGCAGGTGCCAGCCGGCCTGAAGAATCTGGAGGATGCTTTCCCTTTGGACGGGCGTCGGCGGCGTGGCATCGGACTCCAGCAACTGGCCGAAGCCGAGGATCGCGTTGAGCGGGCTGCGCAGCTCGTGGCTCATGCTGGAGAGGAATTCCGATTTGGCGAGGTTGGCTTTTTCCGCCACGGACCGGGCTTTCTCCAGCTCGACATTGTTGTCCTGGAGCACCTGGTCCAGGCGCTTTCGCTCGGTGACGTCGCGCGCGGCGGCGAACACGCCCTGCAGCCTGCGGTCGCGGTCGTAGAAGGTGGTCGCGTTGTAGGACACCACGGTTTCCTTGCCGTCCCGGGCGCGCGCGGTGAGCTCGTAGTTGGTGATCTTCTTTTCGCTCAGCACCAGGTTGATGCCGGCCTCGGCCAATTCCGGATTCGTGAAGTAATTCTTAAACGGCGCCCCGATCAGCTCGTCTCGCGTGCACCCGGTGAGCGCCTCCATCTGTTTGTTGACGTCGGTGATGATGCCCGACGGCGCGGTGGTGATGATCGCGTCGATGTTGGATTCGATGAGTGAGCGCGTGTAGAACTGCTGGTCACGCAGGCGCTGATCGAGGAGCTTCTGCTCCGCCTCGACCTGCTTGCGGGCCGTGTTGTCCGTGCCGATGAGCAGATAGCCGATGATGGCGTTCTGCGCGTCGCGCAGGGCCGTGACCGACACGACGGCGGGAAACCGGCTGCCGTCCTTGCGGATGTAGGTCAGC
>JAYTIP010000160.1:0-9327 GCA_043731745.1 Elusimicrobiota bacterium
CGCCGCCGTGGCGTTGCTTGCCGCCTGCACGACGCCCCAGACGAAGAAGTCCGCCGGTAAGAACGGCAAGGCCGGAACCACCGCCGGCGACGAGGTCGAGTCCGCCCCCCTTCCCCCGGGCGCCGAGGTGACCGAGGCCGGCATTAAGACCGGCTCGGGCTTCGAGAACGACGCCGCCCTCCAGGCCGTGCAGTTCGACTACGACAGCGCGCAGCTCTCCCCCTCCGCCCTTGAGACGCTCAAGGCGAACGCCGCCGAGCTCAAGACCCGCAAGGGCGCCGAGTTCCTGGTCGCGGGTCACTGCGACGAGCGCGGGACCGTAGCGTACAACTTGGCCCTCGGCCAGAAGCGCGCGAAGGAAGTCCGCGACTACTACATGCGCCTCGGCGTGGACGGGCGCAAGATCGCGACGATCTCCTACGGCAAGGAGATGCCCTCCTGCTCCGAGTCGAACGAGGAGTGCTGGTCCAAGAACCGCCGCGCCGTGACGGGCGTGCGCCAGAAGTCCACGGTCAAGAAATGATCTCGCGTCGGGCCTGGCTCCTCCCGGGCCTTTGCCTGTTCCTGTCCTCCTGCGTCGCCACGCAGAAGGACGTGCTGGATCTCTCACAACAGTCCGACGAGGTGAAGACCCAGGTCGAAGAACTCAAGAAGACCGTGACCTCGATGCAGGCCAACCAGGCCGACCTGTCGGTTTCGATCAAGCAGCTGCGAGAGGAGCTCACCGCGTACACCGAGACGGTCAAGGCCTCGCAGGGCGACATGGGCAAGCTCTCGACGAAGCTCGACGACATCGGCGCCCAGCTCTCCGGCAAGGTGGCCGCCCTCGGCCAGACGCTCGGCCAGGCGCAGCAGAAGAACGCCGACGACGCGAAGGCGGCCCTCGAGGCCGCGAAGAACCAGACGAGCCCGACCGACGTGTTCGTCACGGCCGAGAAGCGCCTGCAGTCCAAGGACTACGCGCAGGCCGCGAAAGGCTTCGAGGGCTACCTCAAGGACTTCCCGAAGGGCGACCTGACCGATGTGGCGACCTACGACCTGGGTCTCGCCTATTACGGGCTCAAGCAGTGGGAAAAGTCGGGACGGCAGTTCGCGATCGTGCTCGATAAATATCCGAAGAGCGGCCAGACTCCCGGCGCGCGCCTGCACTACGCGCTCGCCCTCATCAATCTGAAGAAAGGCGGCGAGGAAGCCCGCGCGTACCTCGAGTCCGTGCAGGCCGATTTCCCGAAGAGCCCCGAGGCGAAGGAAGCCGCGGCCGCGCTCAAGCGCCTGCCCAAAGCCAAGAAATGATCGGCTCGTTGCTGCTCGCCGTCTTACTCTCCTCCCCCGTTTCGGCTCAGACCGAGGTCAAGCTCGCGCTGTCCGGCCAGGCCGGCGCGCCGAACCCCGGGCTCGCGCTGCCGCCGTTCGAGGCCGAGGACCCCAAGATCGGCCCCGACGCGCTTCTCGCCAAGGAGCTGCGCGAGATCGTACGCCAGGACCTCATGTTCTCGCGCCGCTTCGAGGTCAGCGACGAGGACAACGCCTCGCAACCCGTCAAAGGCGCGATTTGGCGGCTGAGCGCCAAAGCGTCCAAGAACGCCGACAAGGTCTCCGTGCGCGTCAAGCTCGCCAACGCCGAGGGCGGCCATGAAGCGGTGTTCGAGCGCTCCTACCGGCAGGACGCCGCGTGGCTGCGCGCGCTCGCGCACCGGATCAGCGACGACATCGTCAAGGCCGCGACGGGGCGCGACGGCATCGCGCGCACGCGCATCGCCTTCGCCAACAACAATACCGGTCATAAAGAAATCTGGGTGATGGACTACGACGGCGACGCGGTCAAGCGCCTGACCGACAACAAGTCGATCTCGCTGCTGCCGCGCTTCTCGCCCGACGGCCGGCGCCTGGCCTACACGAGCTACAAGGACGGCAACCCCGATCTGTGGATGCTCGACCTCGAGACCGGGCACTCGAAGATTTTCTCGAGCGAGCAGGGCCTCAACATCGCCGGCGGATTTTCGCCTGATGGATCGAGAATCCTGATGACGCTCTCGCGCGGCAAGAGCCCGAACCTGTTCGTGCGCGACGTCGACGGCCCGGGCGCGCCCGAGCGGCTGACCTCGCACTTCGGGGCCGACAGCACGCCGACCTTCTCGCCCGACGCGCGCCAGGTCGCGTTCGTGTCGGATCGCTCGGGCAATCCCCAGATTCATGTTCTCGACATCCCCACGAAGAAGATCACGCGGCTGACGAACCTCAACTGGTGCGACGCGCCCGCGTGGTCGCCGACCGGCGAGTGGATCGCCTTCGCCGGACGCGCCCACAACAAGGACAAGATGGATATTTTTCTCGTCGACATCACCGGCGGGCAACTGCGCCAGCTCACCCATGGCGAGGGCTCCAACGAGGACCCGGCCTGGTCGCCCGACGGCCGCTTCCTGACCTTCTCCTCGACGCGCAACAAGCGCTCTCAGATCTGGGTGATGGACGCCGACGGCTCGGCCCCGCGCCTGATGGCCGACGCGCCGGGTGCCAGCGTGACGCCGCACTGGTCGCCCGTGCCGAAATGAGCCGGCTCGCCCTCGCCGCCTTGCTTCTCGCGTCGCCCGCCGCGGCGGGCTTCACTCCCGCTCCGGATTATTCGACCGAGGCGCCGCGAGGCTGGCGCCAGTCGATCGAAGGACCGTTCTCGCTGTTCGTTCCGCCCAAGCTCCTGCGCGTCGGGCCCAAGAAGTTCGACTCGATCGCCGGCAAATTCGACGGTCCAGGCCTGAGCGTCGACTACGACTACGGCTACTACGTTCCCGAGTGCGCCGACGGAGACTCCGCGCGCATCGGGGGCCGGGCGGTCGAGATCACGCGCTACGCCGGCGAGAACGGAGTCGTGCGCCTTCAGCTGTGCTTCGCGGCGCCCAGCCGCGGCGCCAAGCGCCTGACCATCCGCGCCGAGGCGGCCGGTCCGGACGAGATCGACGACGCGATGACGGCCTTCGGCACGATCCGCTTTTCGAAAGCCCGCTAGGCTCTAACGCGTCGCAGGCAGGACCAAGGTGAAGCGCGCGCCGTGTCCTTCCCCGGCGCTGTCGGCCTCGACGGTGCCGCCGTGCTTCTGGGCGATGCGAAGGGCCGCGGACAGGCCGAGGCCGGAACCGTCCTTCTTGGTCGTGAAGAAGGGCTGAAATATTTTCTCGAGGTCCCCGGCGGCGATGCCCGCGCCGTCGTCGCTCACGCTCAGCCGATGCCGGCCGGAGTAGGTGACCGCATCAAGTTTGATGCGGCCGCCGCGGCGGGCCGCCTCGACGGCGTTTTGCAACAGGGCGAACACCGCCTCCTGAATGAGGGACTCGTCGCCCGTGGCCTTCAACGGCCCCGACAGTCCCGAGGATTCAAGGTGAAGTTTCCGGTCGGAAACTTGGGGCGCGATGAGCTTGAGCGCGCGCTCGATGGAGACGCGAAGATCGAAGGGCTCGGCGTCCATCTCCTCGATGCGCCCGAGGTCGAGCAGGTTCTTGAGGATCTCCTTGCAGCGCTGGACCTCCTCGGTGATTTGGTTGAGCTCCTTGAGCGTCTTTTTATCGGAGGCGTGGCGGTGGGCGACCACCTCGGCGTTGACGGCGATCGTGGTGAGCGGGCCTTTGATGCGATGCGCGACCTCGGCGGCGAGCCGGCCGAGCGCGGCCAGGCGCTCGACCTGGATGAGACGCTCGTCGTAGCGGCGCTTGTCCTCGTCCTGCGCCGACTGAGAATCGCGCGCGAGAATGGCGAGCAGGGCCGAGGAGACGACCAAGAACATCAAGCGCAGCCAGAATACCGGGTTGCGGGGCACCCAGGCGTCGGGACGCCACCAGGAGATGAAATACAGCGCGATGGTCGCGACCGCGACGACGAGGCTTTGCCGGGCGCTTCGCGTCAGCGCCGAGCCGAAGACGATCAAGGTGTAGATGAGGAAAAGCTCGGTGCGTGGCTGTATCCACGCGAGCATCACCGTCGCCACGACCGCGTCGCCCAGGAAAAGCCCGGCCTGGAACCACCCGCGCGCCAGCATCGAGTCGGGAACGACGCGAATCAGGGTCATCGAACTGACGAGCACGATGATCAGCAGCCACAGACGGGCGATCCAGCCCTCATGCCCGTGCCCCTGAAAAAGGAAGAGCAACAACAGCACCGCCATCAGCAGACCCTGGTAGGCGAAGTAGACGGCCCGGCGTTTAGGGGGCAAGGCGGTAGCCGACCTTGGGCACGGTTTGCAGCAGGCCCGCGCGTTTACCGAGCTTCTTGCGCAGGTTCTTGATGTGGGTGTCGAGGCTGCGGGTCTCGACGGCGCCGCCGTAGGACGAAGTGTTCTCGATGAGGAACTGACGGGTCAGAGCCTTGCCCGCGTGACTGAGAAGCAGGAACAGGACCTCGAATTCACGCGCCTGCAGTTTCAAAGGTTTGCCGTCGACCTCGGCCTGGCGGGTCTCGGTGTCCATCTTGAGGCCGCCGGCCTCGGCGGCTCGTCCGGAAACGGGGCCCGGGCCGGCCCGGCGCAGGACGGCCTGGACCCGGGCCATGAGCTCCATGGCGCCGAAAGGCTTGACCACGTAGTCGTCGGCGCCGAGGTTGAGGGCGAGGACCTTGTCGCCCTCGCTCGACATGCCGGTCAGCATGATGACGGGTATGCCGCCCGTCGCGGCGTTGGTCTTGAGGGCCTTGAGCACCACGCGGCCGTCGCCCCCGGGCATGCGCACATCGAGGAGTATGAGGTCGGGCTTGCTGTCGACCGCCTCGCCGAGCGCCTTGCCAGGATCCGAGACCCAGCGGGAGGTAAAGCCGGAGCCCAAAGACAAGGTCTTCTCAATCGCCTCGGCGATCTTGGGGTCGTCTTCGATAATGAGCACTCGCGGCATGACCCCGATGATAGCCAATTCACATATCAACCACAATTCCTACAGGCATTATCCAAACCTTTCTGCTACACTCCCGTCATGCCCATCAAAAACCGACGCGCCGGTTTCACTCTCATCGAGCTGCTCGTCGTCGTGCTGATCATCGGCATCCTGGCCGCGATCGCCGTCCCGCAATACTTTAAAGTCGTCGAGAAGGGCCGCTTCTCCGAAGCCACCGCCTGCTTCTCCACGATCAAGGGCTCGCAAGAGCGCTACATGCTCAAGAACAACACCTACACCGCCGCGGCGACCGACCTCGATGTCAACTGCGCCACGGGCAAGGCCTTCACGCCGACCGGCCCGACCTTCACCGCCGCCTCCTCGGCCTACACCGCGACGCTGACGCGCGTCGCGCCCTTGCCGACCACTTACGGCGCGTATGTCGTGACCTTCATCTCACCCGCCGGCACCCTGACCTGCAGCCAGACCAACTGCACCTCGGACCTGTTGCCGTAGTCGAATTCACAATTTGCCCACAATTTGTACAGGCGCCGTTTCGGGTCAAGTGCTACACTGACCCAAGCAGTTCGAGACACATCGGAGGAGAATAGAATGAAACTTAAATCGTGGCGCGCGCTGAAGCGGCCCCAGGCCGGCTTCACGCTCATCGAGCTGCTGGTCGTCGTCCTCATCATCGGTATCTTGGCCGCGATCGCGGTGCCCCAGTACTTCAAGGTCGTCGAGAAGGGTCGCTTCTCCGAAGCCACCTCGTGCTTCTCCACGGTCAAGGGTGCTCAGGAGCGCTACATGCTCAAGAACAACACCTACACCGCCGCCAACACGGACCTCGACGTGACTTGCGCCACCGGCAAGGCCTTCACGACGACCGGCCCGACCTGGACCGCCGCCTCCTCCGTCTACACGGCGACCCTGACCCGCATCGCCCCGCTGCCGACCACCTACGGCGCGTACGTCGTGACCTACGTCGGTCCCGCCGGCACGCTGTCGTGCAGCCAGACGAACTGCACGTCCGACCTCCTGCCCTAAGCGTCGTAACGAAAGCCCCGGAGCGGTCATTACCGCTCCGGGGCTCTTTTTTTGTGACGAGCATTTCAAAATTACTTCTGCTACACTCAATACCAATGAGACACAAGATACGTCGCGCCTTGCGCGCCAACTCAGGCTTTACCTTGATCGAGCTGCTGGTCGTCGTCCTCATCATCGGCATCTTGGCCGCGATCGCGGTGCCCCAGTACTTCAAGGTCGTCGAAAAGGGCCGCTTCTCCGAGGCCACCTCGTGCTTCTCGACGGTCAAGGGCGCGCAAGAGCGCTACAGGCTCAAGAACAACACCTACACGGCCGCCAATACCGACCTCGATGTGACCTGCGCCACCGGCAAGGCTTTCACGACGACGGGCCCGACCTGGACCGCCGCTTCCTCCGCCTACACCGCGACGCTCACGCGCATAGCGCCCCTGCCGACGACCTACGGCGCTTATGTGGTGACCTACCTCGGACCGACCGGGACCTTGTCGTGCAGCCAGACGAACTGCGCCTCAGACCTTCTGCCGTAGGCCTCAGCGCGAAAGCGCCTTGAGCGAAGCCGCGCGGAGAACCCGCGCGGCTTCTTCTTTGTGGGCGGGCGCGAGCCGCGCCAGGGCTTGCAGGTTCGCCGACGCGACCTCGTCTTGCGGGGCGTCGGAAAGCCGCGCCTCGAGCTGGAGCAGCGCCTCGTCGTAGCGCCCCTGCGCGAGCAAGGACGCGCCGAGCTGGCCCCGCGCGGCGCTGAAACCGGGATCAAGCGCGACGGCGCGAGACCAGAAGGACACGGGGTCGCTCCAATGCCGAACCTCGCGGCGTGACGCGACGACGAATATTAACGCCAGGGCGTACGCGGCGAGCAGGGCGCGTCCACGCAGGGCCGCGCCCGCGAGCAGGAAGGCCCCGAGCACGCCCAGGTAGCCGTAGGCGAGGTAGACGAACACCGCACCACCTTGGGCCGATAGAGCGGGCGGCAGGACCGCCGCGGCGTAGCAGAACCACGCCAGCGCGAGCGCCGGGCGCTCACGGCGCCAGAACCAGGCGGCGCCCGTCGTGAATGCGGCCCCGGCGACGGCGATCCAACCGGGCAGGCCGAGAGAATTTTGCGGTCCCTGAAGACCGTAGGCGACGAGGTAATCCCACGGCCGCAGAAGCGCCCACGGATACAGCCACAGCACGCGGGCCGAAGCGACGGGAACGAAGGAGGGCGCGTAGGTCTCTCGGCTCTTGGCCAAAACGGTGAGCGAGGCCGCGACGATCGCTAGAATGACGAACGGCGCCTTCTCGGCCCAGACTCGGACGGCCTTTTGGTCGAAGAGATCGCCGCGTCGGGACTGTAAACGGCGTAAGGGCCAAAAATCGAGGGCGAGGAGAACGAACGGCAGGGAAAGACTTTTCCAACGGAACAACAGGGATACGGCGAACAGCCCAAGGACGGCCGCGAGTCTTGCGTAAGACCTGCCTCCGAGGTAAACGAACACGCATAATAGAAATATTAATGTCGACAACATGTCAGGCAACTCAATAGCCCACGCGACGGTGTTGACCTGAAAGGGGTGGACGCAGAACAACAACGCGGCGGCGAACGCCGACGCGCCTGGGCGCGCGTGGCCCGCCAGGCGCAGCAGCCGCCGTCCGGCGAAAAATAGCGCGGCGCTCGTCAACCAATGCGCGAGAAGGTTCGCGGCGTGATAGGCCGCGGGATCGAGACCCCGCAATGCGAAAACCGCCGCGAAGGACGCCCAGCCGAGCGGCATGTAGGTCGTCAGATAGGTCGAGGAGAACATCCAGCGCAGGCGCGCGGGGTCGAGGCCGCGAATGCCCGGGTTGGTCGCGATCAACGCGAAGTCGTCGAACACGAAGCCGTGCTGGAGGATCGCGCCGAAGGCCGCGACGGTCGCGGCGAGCAGACCCGCGACGGCCGCCGCGTCGTACGCGCGCTCGCGACCGGCGCTCACGCGCGCCTCCGATGGTCGGCGGCGCGGGCCGCGTCGCCCAGAGCGTCGAAGACCCGGGCCGCCGCCGCGTGCGCGCGAGGATCACGCGGAGACCGCCGCAGCGCTTTTCCGACCAGCACGAGCGCGTCCTGCGGACGACCCGCCGCGACGAGGTCCGTCGCCGCGGCGCTCCAGAAGCCGATCAGATCGGGCTTGAGCCCCGGTGCTGCGACGCGCAGGGCCTCGATATGGTCCGCCGCGCTCTTCGCGGCGGCCAGGTCGTCCGGATTAAACGCCGTCTGGGCGACGAGGTAATAGTAGGAGTCGTTATAGCGTCCCGCGCGGGAGAGGGCGTCGCTGAGATTCGTGTAGGACATCAGCGAGCTTCGGTCGAGCGCCGAGGCGCGCGTCCAGAACACGGTCTCATCGCCGCGAAACCGGTTATGCCGCTCGCTTTCCCGCGTCCAGGCCGCGGCGAGCAAGACGAGAGGCAAGACCGCGGCGAGGGCGCCGCGCTTTTCGCCCAGCCGCGCGAAGCCCGCGCCAAGCAGGAGAAAAAACGGGATGCCGGCCAGGTAGGCGTAATGCGGATAGACGACGAGCGCGACGCCGCGACCGCTCAGCAACGGCAGGGCGAGCCCCGCGACGAAGAACAGCGCCGCCGCGAGGGCCGCGGGCCGGCGCTTGCGCCCGTGCCACAGCCAGACGGCGACGGCGATGACGAGCGCGAGAGTCAGCGCGGCCGGCAGGCCCATGGTGTCGGGATCCTTCAGCGAGTACAGCGGCAATAGCTCGTACGGCCAGATGAGCAATCGCGAGAACACCACCAGCCCGCGCGCGAACGCCGCCGGAGAGAACGAAGGGCCGATGTCGTTGCCGAGCTTGGCCGCGGCGTTGACCGCCAGGGCCGCGAGGGCCAAGCCCCAGAACGGGATTTTCTCCTTCCAAAGCTTGCGCCAATCGCGCCCGAGCGGCCAGAAGTCGAGCAAGGACAAGGCGAAGGGAAGGATGATGCCCTTCCAGCGGAACAGGAGCGAGCACAGGAACAGAAGCCAGCACAAGGGCAGTCGTCCGCGCTTGGCGGGTGCGAGGTAGGAGGTCAGCGCCGCGAGGAAGAACACGGTCGCGAGAATGTCGGGCAGTTCCGTGATCCAGCCCGAGGTGAAAGTCTGCACCGGGTGAACGATGAACAGCGAGGCCGCCGCGAACGCCGCGAAATCGGCGCGTGGCGTACCCGCGGCGCGAAGCAGGCGGCGCGCGAACGCGAACAACGCTAGGCCCGCGGCCCAGTGCGCGGCCAGGTTCAAGGCATGATGAGCGCCAGCGTCGAGGCCGACGGCGCGGCGAACGGCCGCGACGGCGAGCCAACCGAAGGGCTGGTAGGTCGTCTGATACAAGGTCGTGAACATCCAGCGCAGGCGCTCGAGCCCGAAGCCGGAGACGCCGTCGTTGTGCACGACGAGGATGTAATCGTCCCACAGAAACGGCGCGCGCAAGAG
>JAYTIP010000161.1:0-3991 GCA_043731745.1 Elusimicrobiota bacterium
ACGCCGACGCAGACCTGGCCGGCGTTGGCGCAGGCGGCCCAGACGGCGGCGGAGGAGGCGCGCTCGAGAGACGCGTCGGCGCACACGATCATCGGGTGCTTGCCGCCGAGCTCGAGGACGGAGGGCTTGAGCTGGCCGGCGGCGCGCACGGCGACGGCCTTGCCGGTCTTCGTCGAGCCGGTGAAGACGATCATGTCGGTCGCGTCGATGACGGCCTCGCCGGCCGCCCCGGCGCCGGGCACGACGGAAAACAGGCCCGCGGGCAACAAAGAGGTCGAGACGATCGCGTCCTCGAGCCACAGGGCCGTCTTCGTGGTCCACTCGGACGGCTTTAAGATGACGGCGTTGCCCGCGAGCATCGCGGCGAAGGCGTCGCCGAAGGGAATCAGGAAGGGCATGTTCCAGGGCGTGATCAGTCCGATGACGCCGCGCGGCACGCGGCGCTCGTAGGCGCGCTTATTGAACAGGGACCAAGGCTTGCTCGCGGGCTTGTCGCCGAGCACCCGCGGCGCGACCGAGGTCATCCAATCGACGAGTAGGCCCGCGGCGCCGAGCTCCATGAGGTCGACTTCCACGAGCGGCTTGCCGGTCTCCTCGTGGACCACGGCGCGGATCTCGTCGCGGCGCGCGGCGAGCGCCTTCCAGAGAGCGCGCAGGGCGCTCACGCGCTGGCGGACGGTGGTACGGCGCCAGACGAGGGCGGCGCGACGGGCGGCGGCGGCCTTGGCCGCGATCTCGGCCGGGGAGGTTTCGAGCGACGAAGCGACGCCCGTGCTCTCGCTCACTTTTTGCCCTTGAGCAGGCCGCCCAGGCGCCCAAGTACCTGGGAAGCGGCGGCGTCGAGCGCCTTGCCGCCGATGTTCGAAATGGCCTTACCGGCGGAGCCGGTAAGGGCGGAGAGGACCTCGGACACGGCGTCGGCGGGCGAGCGGCCCTTGCCGCCGAGGTTGCTCAGCTGCACGGGAGGAAGGGGCATTTTCACGCCCGCGCCCATCGCGGTCGCGGCGACCTGGCCGCCGGACACCTTCAGGTCGCGAATGAGGAGCGACTTACCGCCCTGCGACGGCGCGGGCTTACCCTTGCCGCCCTCGGCGTTCTTCTGCAGGCGGGCGAGGTTGCTGCCGCCTGAGCCCATCTCATAGAAGATCTCCGGGTCGCGCACGACGACGCTCTCGACGACGATGGTGTCGGTGACGAGCGAGGACAGCTTGATCTTCACATCGATCGCGCCGACGCTGAGCGCGCGGTCGCCCTTGAAGCCGGGCGGGTTGCCGATGACGAGGTTGCTGATAGCACCCCGGCCCGACCAGGGTGCCAGCACGACCGAGCCGACGGTCACCGGAGCGCCGATGATCCCGGGGCCGAAGCGCTCGACGGCGAGCTTGACGCCCCGGCCGAGCCACATCGAGGCCGCGGCGGCGGCGATGACGCCGAGGATCACGACGAGCAGGAATAACGCGCGCAGGCCATTCTTCATTTGGTCGCCTCTTCAAAGGAGATGTCGAGCAGGGGCCAGGCCTTGGAAGCCGGGTCCTTGTAATGCCACCACTCGTCTTCAAGCGGCGTAAAGCCGGCGGCGAGGAGCGCCGCCTTGAGGGTTTGCGCGTGGCGGCGCGCCGCGGCGGGCACGCCCGGGGCGCCGTGACGCGCGCGCGGGCCGAACTCGTCGAACTTTGAGGGCATCGGAAGCGGCTTGCCGTCCTTGTCCGCGAGCGCCAGGTCGACGGCCCCGCCGCGATTATGCGAGGAGCCCTTCTCGGGGTTGGCGACCCAAGTCGGGTCGGGCTTGGCCGCCCACAAAGCCTTCTGGACCGAAAGCGGACGGTAGGCGTCGTAGATCACGAGGCGGTAGCCGTGCTCGCGCAGGTCGTCCGCCGCCACGGCCAGGCGCGCCGCCGCGGAACGGCGCAGCAAGGCGGCGGGAAACGGATACAAAGCGCGCCCCGTCAGGTTGTCGCCGGTCGCGTAGCGAATGTCTAAAATCGCGTCCGGGATCAGGTCCTGGATGGGGATGAGCGGGTCGGTCAAGGGCAGCGCGGTCATCGCGAGGAGTGCCACGAGCACGACTCATCGTAGCAGACCCCCCCGCGACGCCGCAACGCTTAAGCCTTCGCGACGGGCACGCCCCGCAGGTACTCCATGAACACCGCGCCCGCGCCCATGTAGTGGGCCTCGATCTCGAGGCGGATGTCGTCGATGCGCGTGGGATCGAGGAAGCGGCGCAGATCCGCCAGGCCCTTGAGGGCCGCGCGCATGCTGTCCGTGGGATCGAGGTCTTTCTTGTGGGCGACATCCATCACCGCCTCCAAGACCAAATTCGAGCCGCGCGTCATGCTGTGGTCGGCCAGGAGCAAAGCCGTCATGGCCCCCTTGACCGTCTCCTCGATGACGCGCGCCGGGGCGGCGTCGCTCGGCGAGGGATTCTGGAAAGCGGCCTGGAGCGTCTTGCGCACGACGGCCGCGGCCGCCGCGCACGGGTCACCCAGCAAACGCAGCTCTTCGGCGACCATCTCTTTCGTCAATTGCACGAATCGGAGTTCATCCATGGTGTTGTTCCCTCTCGCCATGGTTATAGCCCCCCGCGCGGGGCCCGCTCCACCAAATAAAACCCACATACGAAGTTAACGCCGGGAAGGCCGCGGAAACTCAGCGGGCGATCTTGTAGCCGAAATTCGGCACCGTCGCGATGGGGTCTCCGGCGGCGCCCAGCTTTCGACGCAGGCGCGAGACATGCTGATCGACGGTGCGCGTGTCGATGTTCATGTGCTCGTCGATGCCCCAGATCGCCTCCAGCAGCTTCTCGCGCGAGAGGACCTTTCCGTTCGCCTTGAGCAGCAGCTTCAGGAGAAGGAACTCCTTGGGAGACAGCGTCACCGGTTTTCCGTTTACCCGGACTTCATGCCGCTCGAAGTCCACGGACATCCGGCCGACGGAGACCGCGGACCGGCGCGAGGCCGACGCGGGGCGCAGGCGGGCGGCGATACGGGCCATCAGCTCCGCGATGGAAAAGGGTTTGACGACATAGTCGTCGGCGCCGAGCTTGAGGCCGACGACGCGGTCGGTCTCGGCGCTCTTGCCGCTGAGCAGGATGACGGGCACCTCGCTCTCCCGGCGCAGGACGCGCAACAGCTCGAGGCCGTCCATCCCGGGCAAGCTGATGTCGAGCACGACCAGGTCCGCTCCGGGCTTGCGCAGCAGCCGCAGCCCCGACTCCGCGTCGGTCGCCGACAAGACCTTGAAACCGTCCCGCTCGAGCTTGTCGCGCAGGAGCTGGAGGAGCGCCTTCTCGTCGTCGACGATCAGAATCGTTTCCTTGATGCGATTATTATAGATCACTTTCCGGCAAAAGGTCTTCACGCGCCGTCCATGGTGCGCCGAACGACGGGGGCGTACACTCGAATATCAACCCTTCAGGAGACGCCATGAAAACCAACCCAAGCCGCGCCCTCTTCGCCCTCCTCCTCGCCGCCGTTCCGGCGGCATTGCTCGCCCAGCCCGCCGTGGTCATCCGCGCCTGGCCGCGCGGCCCGGCGGCCGCCGCGCGCGTGATGATCGTCAAATACGGAACGCCGGCGCGCTTTGGCAAGCACGCTTTGGTTTGGGAGGACATGGGCCCGTGGAAGAGGACCGTCGTCTATAGCAACGCCTGGCCGATGTTCGTCGGGGCGACGGACAAGGACTTCCTCGAGCAGACCATCGCCCGCCCGGTGCCGCCGTCGAAAATACCGGCCCTGACCTTGTTCGACCGGCGCCTACGCATCGACGAGGAAAGAGGCGAGCTGTCCTCGCGCTCCGAAAGCGAGGAGGCGAACTTCCTGGCGCTCAACCTGGCCGAGGAGCTCATCTCCGGCCGCCGCACCGTCTCCGACGCGAAGGGCTTCTACGCGAAGACCTTGGCGTTATCCCAGGCCGGGAAATCCTCCCCCTACCTCGAAGGGCTGATGTACGCCCCTCACTAGACGCAACCGCGGCGTCCGGCGAGACCGTCGCC
>JAYTIP010000162.1:0-8987 GCA_043731745.1 Elusimicrobiota bacterium
TCGAAGACGCCGCCGCCGAAGTCCATGATCGTGACGTCGAGCGTGCCGCCGCCCAAGTCGAAGACCATGATCTTCTCGTCCTTGCCCTTCTTGTCGATGCCGTAGGCGAGGCAAGCGGCCGTGGGCTCGTTGACGATGCGCACGACTTCGAGGCCCGCGATGGTGCCCGCGTCCTTGGTGGCTTGGCGCTGGTTGTCGTTGAAGTAGGCGGGAACGGTGATGACCGCCTTGTCGATCGTGGTGCCGAGGAAGGCCTCCGCGTCGCGCTTCACCTTCTGGAGGAGGAACGCCGAGAGCTGCTGCGGCGTGTACTCCTTGCCGTCCGGGGCCTTGAACTTGAAGTCCGTGCCCATCTTGCGCTTGAAGGCCATGAAAGTACCCTCAGGGTTGGCCACGGCTTGCCGTCGTGCCGGCTCGCCGACGAGCAGCTGGCCGTCCTTGGCAAACGCCACGTAGGACGGGAACGCCTTACCGCCGATGCTGGTGCCTTCGGCGGACGGGATGATGGTGGTCTTGCCGCCTTCCATCGCCGACGCCGCCGTGTTCGAAGTGCCCAAGTCGATTCCGATGATTTTGCTCATAATGTTTTCTCCGTGATATTTTTTGACTTAACGTCAGGGTAACAGGGTATCGCGCGCAAACTTATCGTCCCTGTGTCACTCCTTCTTGACTTCGCCCTTCTGCAGGCGCACCTTAGCGGTGCGCAAAACCTTGTCGCCGTGCAGAAAACCTGTCTGCAGGACGTCGGCGACGACTCCTTCTTCGAAACCCGGCTTGTTCACGAAGCCGAAGGCCTCGTGGTAATGCGGGTCGAACGGCTTGCCGAGGGGATCGACGATCGAGACCCCCTCCTCTTTGAACAGCTTGTCGTACTCTTTGAAAATCGCGTCCATGCCCTTGGCGAGCGGGGTGTCGGCGTAGCCCGCCTGCACATCCTGGTGCGCGTGGCGTACCAGATCATAGAGAGGCAACAGTTTGGCCAGCACGCTGGCGCTTCCGAGCTTGAGCCACTCCGGCTTCTCGCGGTCGACGCGCTTGCGGTAGTTCTCGAACTCCGCCTTCAGGCGTATAAGCTGACTGTAGTAGTCCGGCTCCGCGGGCTTCTCCACGACGGGAGCAGGTCCCTTTTCTACGGAATTTGGAAGGGACACTTCCTCGCCCATAGGCTCGGTCGGCGCCTTTTTATCTTCGCTCATTTGCCGTCCTCCTCGTCCCACTCCTGCAGGCGGCTTTCAACGAGCCGGCCGATGTAGTCGACGAGTCCCATCATGCGGGAATATTCCATGCGCTTGGAGCCAAGGATGCCCAGTACTCCAACGACGCGCTCATTGTGGCGGTAGACGTGGGTGACGAGGCTCGCCGACTTGAGCTCCGGCAGGCCCGCCTCCTCGCCGATGCGCACGCGCACGCGCGCGGGCATCTTGTCCAGGCGCGCTTCCTTGATCTCCTGCTCGAGCACGCCCGCCAGGCGGTCCTTCTCGCCGATGACGCGCATCAAAGCCTGGACCTCGCGCAGGTCGCCGAACTGATCGGCCTGCGACAGGATGTTCTCGGCGCCCTCGACATAGAGGCTCTCGGGGGCGGCGACGAGGCCGACCTCGCGTAGAAGCTCGCTCGCCAAGCCCGCCATCTCTTGAAACTCCTTCTCCATCTGGCCGAGCTTGCCCGAGACGATCGCCGCGACCTTGTCGAGCGCGACGCCCTGGATCTCGGCGTTGAGGAAGTTATTGAGGAGAGTGATCTGGCGCGTGGTCGGGGCGAAGCCGAGCTGGAGCGACCAGTGCCGCACCATGCCCGACTCGGTGACGAGCACGCCCAGCACGTTGCGGCCGCCGAGCGGGATGAGGTCGAGGCGCTTGATGGTCTGCTTCTTGCTCTGCGGCGAGAGCACGATGCCGGCGCTGTGCGACATCTTCGAGAGCAGGCGCGAGGTCTCGGTGAGCAGGCCGTCGAGCTCGCTCATGCGGTTCTGATACTGCTCCTCAATACGGCCCTTTTCTTCCGAGGCCAGGCGCTGAACGTCGGACAGGTAGTCGACGAAAAAGCGGTAGCCGCGGTCGGTGGGCTCACGGCCCGCGGAGGTGTGAGGCTGCGCCAGGTAGCCTTCTTCCTCGAGCTCCTGCAAAATGGAGCGGATGGTGGCACTCGACAGGTCGAGGCCCGCCTCTTCCGCGATCAGACCCGAGGACACCGTCTTCGAGGTCTTGATGTAATAGTGGACGATCCACTGGAGGAGGTGGCGCTTGCGCTGCTCGATGACTTCGGGCTTGAGCTGTCTCATTTTAGAGGTATCGCCGATAACTGGCAATCAATCCTGGCGACTGCTAAATTATAGCACCAACCCTCAAAACTGTCAATCCCCGGGTCGGACTGCTTGTTTAGAGCAGACCAAAGAAAAGCGCCCCGGCTCTCGTGAGCCGGGGCGCTTTTTCTCCGGAAAGGCTTACTTGTTCGGGATGGCCTTGAGCGCGACGGCCTTGGCGCCCATGATGACCTCGTCGATGATGCCGTACTTAAGGGCCTCTTCGGCGGACATGTAGTTGTTGCGCTCCATGTCCTTGTTGATCTTGTCGAAGGTCTGGCCGGTGTGCTTGGCCATGATCTCCTCGAGGATGCGACGCGTGTGGGACATCTCCTTCGCCTCGACCAGGATGTCGGTCGCCTGGCCGGAGATGCCGCCCACGAGGGGCTGGTGGATCATGATGCGCGAGTTCGGGAGCGCGTAACGCTTGCCCTTGGACCCGGCGGCCAAGATGACGGCGCCGAAGCTCATCGCCATGCCCATGCAGATCGTGGTGATCGGGGCCTTGATGAACTGCATCGTGTCGTACACCGCGAGGCCGGCCGTGACCATGCCGCCGGGGCTGTTGATGTAGAGGTTGATGTCCTTGGTGTTGTCGTCGCTGTCGAGATAGAGGAGCTGCGCGATCAAAGTGTTGGCCGAGTCGGTGGTGAACTCGCCCTCGTAACCGCCGACGAAAATGATGCGATCCTTCAGCAGCCGAGAGTAGATGTCGTAGCCGATGACGGAGCCCTGCGTGGCGCGTTCGATGACTTGGGGGATCAGGTTCATGGCCGCATTGAAGCAAATTTCCTATCCTCGCAACATGGAAAACGAGGCGTTGCCCGGCTACCCCGGTACGCGCGGCCTGAATTTCTGGGAGGCCGACGAGTCGCTGAGGGCGGTGGCCTCGGGCATGCTGACGCCGCAAGGCGTCGCGCGCTCCTCCGAGTTCGGCGCCTACGCGGGACGCACGCTCGACGCCCTGATCGCCAAGGCGCACGAATCGGACAACCTGCCCAAGCTCGTCGACGGCGCCGTGCGCTACTGCCCCGAGCAGATCGAGGCGCGGCGCGCGCTCGCCCGCGCCATCTACGGCGGCCCGGGACCGTTGACCTTGACCGAGCGCATGACGCGCGCTATCTTGGCCAACTACTGCGGCGAGGGCGGGATCACCTGTCCGCTCGCGATGACGGACGGCCTCATAGGCCTGCTCGAGAAGCGCGGCTCTGCCGCGCAAATGCGAGAGTTCCTTCCCCGGCTCAAGTCCGACGACCCCGAGTGGGCGCTGACCGGCGGCCAGTTCGTGACCGAGCGCCAGGGCGGCTCCAATGTCGGGGCCAACGAGACGACGGCGACACCAAATGCGGACGGCACCTGGTCTCTTAAAGGAACGAAGTGGTTTTGCTCGAATCCCGGCGAGCTCTGGGTCACCACCGCGAAGGTGGACGGCGTCGTGGCTCTCTTTCTCGTCAAACGAAAAAACAACGACGGGTCGCTCAACGGCCACAAGATCCTGCGGCTCAAGCCGATCGGCGGAACGCGAGGCAAAGCGACCGTCGAGGTCGAGTACGCGGGTGCGACGGCCGACATGATCGGCAAGCCGCGCGAGGGCCTCGTTTTGTTGGTGAACGAAATTTTATCGGTCTCGCGATTACATGTCGCCGCCGCCGCGCTCGGCTTCGCGGGACGCGCCGTGCTCGAGGCGCGCACCTTCGCGGAGTGGCGAGTCGCTTACGGAAAACCTCTGGTCGCCATTGCGTCGGTCGCCGCGCGCCTGGAGTCGATGGAAGGCGTGCACGCGGGCATGCTGACCGCGTTTTACCACGGCCTGGCCGCGCTCGAGGCGCGCGACGCGGACGCCGAGGCGCTCGTGCCCTTGCTCAAGACCGAGGTGTCGCGGCGCTCGAGCGAGCTTGTGCGCGAGGCGCAACTGCTGATCGGCGGCCACGGAATTCTGGACGATTTCTCCCCGCTCAACCGCCTCGCCGACGACTCGCTCGTCAACGAGATCTGGGAGGGCACGCATGCCCTGCTCGCAGGGCATGCAGCTAAAAGCCTCCGGCGGCCGCGCGTGCTGGAGAGCTTCCTCGCGCGGGTCTCGGACAATTCCGAGGAGGACCTCGCGACCTTTCGCGTGCTCGTGGAAGAAAGCCGCGGCTGGGATGAGAACGAGCGCGGCCTACGCGACGAGGAGCTCGCGGCCGAGGCGTATCTCCTGCTCGCGGGCTTCCAGCTCTAGAAACCGCGGGCGCGCGCGCGGCTTCGGGGCTACACTGGGCGCATGAGGCGCCTTCCCCTCGCCCTCGCTCTCGTCCTGCTGTGCGGCCGCGCCCGCGCCGCGGCTCCCTCCGAGCTGATCGCGTGCTTCACCTCGCTGGAAGGCCCCGACGAGGAGGGCCGTCCCCTCACCGAGGGCCGCGGCCAGGACCTCGGCCGCTGGGAGTGGGCGCCCCCGAAGATGTACACGGCGATCGCCGTGCCGGAGAAGCGCGGCGGTCGCGACGGCTTTTACTTCTACGGCGCATCGAGCGCGGAGTTCGTGCACTTCGACACGCCCCGCATCCCGGGCAGCGCCAAGAGCGGCGCCTACTGGGTCGTCCCTCTCGAGCTTCGTCCGAAAGGCGAAGGCCGCGGCTACTTTCACTGCACCTACCGCTGGACGCCGGAGATCATGGGCGCGCGCCCCTCTCTCGACTGCGACCTGACGAACCGCGAATCGAAGTACTACGCGCCGGCGGTCGAGCCGCTCAAAGGATCCGACGCGGATTGGAACGCGCTGAAGACGGCGGCGCTCGAGCGGATCATGAGCGTCCACGCCGTGTATTCGAAGAGAGCCGAACGCTACGGTGAGGCGCTCGCGCGGTGGCGCAAGCGCAATTCAGAGCCGCGCCCGGGCTGGTCCTCGGCGGCGGGGCTCATCGGGGTGGACACGAGCTTTTATTTCGCGCAACCGTCGCCGCCGTCTCGGGACGCCGCGCGCAAAGCGCTGGCGCCGTGCGCGGCCATTGGCGACGAGTACCTGAGCTCGGCGGCGCGCACGGAAGCGACGCTTCTCGAGAATTCCGTTCTGCCGAAGCCTTAGAGGCTATGCCTCGACGAGGCGGCCGAGCGTCATCAGCTCCTTGGTCATGCGCTTCCAGCGGCGCTGAACGCTCGGATCCGACGGCGACAGGCGGTAGGAGCGCGCTTTCTCTTCGATCGGAGAGGCCTGGCCGTCCTCGCCGGGAGCGACGGGCGCGATTTGATGCTCCACCGACTGCAGAACGCCGTCGAGCGAGACGCGGTAGATCCACACGTGAACCTTACCCTTGCCGGTGTCGGGGTTCACCTCCCAGCTCTCGCTGGTCGCCTCGAGGTGCGAGAAGTAGCGGCGCATCACGGCTTGCCGGAACATCGAGTCGTTGGGGGCTTCCGCGAGCTCGGCCGGAATTTCGACGAGATTGGCCTGAACATTCTTGAAGCGGCCCTTCGCGTCGGGCTTGCCCAGGCGCGTGAGCGTGTTGCCGATGCCCTGCTCCATCTCGATCTGCTCGCCGTCCTTAGCGAGCTTGTCGAACAGCGCCTTCACGGGCTTGGGATCGACCGCGGCGGGCCGGAGCTTGTCGCCGAGAGTACGGGCGCGCGAGGTCGCGGCCTCGATCGCGTCGGCCTGCTCGACGGTGACCACGATTTGCGCGGACGCGGGGACGGCTAAAGCGAGGGCCAGAACGAGCCAGGCGATGAATTTGTTCATGTCTTAAGGATAAGCGCGCTGCCGCTCTCCTACGAGGGCCCCGTGGCCCCCGGCAGACCGGGTCCGTTGGCCCATGGCCCCGCAAGTCGTATAATTCCCGCGTGAAAGAAACTGGCGTCTTCGACCCCGCGGCTCACACCGCCGAGTCCCGTGAAGTCTGGAACGAGGCCGCGGAGCGCTACGAAAAGCTCTCCAACGCTCTCTTCGCCAAGACGGCCGAAGAGTTCGTCGTGTTCGCCGGCCTGCGCAAGAAGTGGCGCGTGCTCGACGTGGCCTGCGGGCCCGGCATCGCCAGCCGCGCCGCCGCCGCCCGGATCGACGAGAAGGGCTCGGTGCTGGCCGTCGACCTGGCCCCTCGCATGATCGAGCGCGCGAAGGCAGCGCCCGTCGCCAAGCGCTGCGCCCCCATCGAGTACGCCGAGATGGACGTGCACGCGCTCCCGCTCGAGACGAATTCCTTCGACGCCGCGATCTCCCAGCTCGGCCTCATGCTTTTCGCCCAGCCCGACAAGGCCCTAGCGGAGATGACGCGCGTGACGAAGCCCGGCGGCGTGATCTCCTGCCTCGTGCAGGGGCGACGCGAAAAAATGCTGTTTACCTCGCTCGTGCTGCACGCGATCACGGAATGCGAGCCCGATCTGCGGGCGCCTTACGGCGCCCCGACTTTGTACAGCTTCGGCCCCGACGGCGCGCTCGAGGCGATTTTCGCGCGCGCCGGCCTGTCCGAAATCTCCACGAAGCGGCTCAACGGCGCCTTCCGCTTCGCCTCTCCGGAGGAGTACTGGGCCGTGATGACCGAGGGCGCCGGCCGCACGGGCGCCATGCTGCGCTCCCTCAACGAGAAGGGCCAGGCGTGGGTGAAGAAGACCGTGCTCCGCCGGGCGCTGAAGAACAAGACCCGCTCGGGCATCGAGATTCCCTACGAGTTCATGATGGCCCGCGGGTTCAAGTCCGGACGATGAGCCGCTTCGAAGCGAACGTCTTCGCCCAGCCCGAAATCCTCGCCGCCGCCTTGCGCGCGCCTAAGCCCGCGTGGATGAAGGCGCCAAAGGGACGCAAGATCTTCTTCGTCGGGGTGGGCACGAACCACCACGCCGCCCAGATCGCCGCGTGGCTGTGGAGCGGCCAGGGCTACGACGCGCGCGCCGTTCATTCGTACGACTTCGTGGCCAGGCCCTATCACCTGGGAAAAGGCGACCTCGGAATATTCCTGTCGCACCGCGGCGGCGGCAAGTCCTACACCGTGAAGGCCGAGGCCATGGCGCGCCGCGCGGGTGCCGAGACCGTCGCCGTCAGCGGCGCGGGCGCGATATGGAAGGGCCCGACCCGTCGCCTCGAAACCTGCGCGCTCGAGGACACCGGCGCCTTCACGAAGTCGTTCACCACGACGATGCTGTGGCTGCTGCGCTGGGCCGACAAGCCCGTTTTGCTCAAGCCCTTCCCTCTCGCCGGCACGAGCTTGAACTGGGGCCCGGACTCGCCCAAAATCGCCCCGGACGCGGATTTGATTTTGCTCGGCGCGGGCCTGCGCGAGTGGGTCGCGCGCGAGGTCGCGCTCAAGCTTCTTGAAACCGCGCACCTGCGCGTGCGCGCCTACGGCCTCGAGGAGTTCCTGCACGGCCCGCAGGTGTCGGCGGGTCCGGGCTCGCTCGTCATCGGCTTCTCGACCGTAAAAGAGAGTCGCTGGGACGCGGCGCACCGCTACCTCGCGACGATCGGCGTCCCCTTTCTCGATGTGCCCAACGAGGATTGGCTCGCGCAAATCCTGTGGGGCCAGCGCCTGACGATCGACGCCTGCCACGCCCTCGGCATCGGGCCCGATCTCATCCGCTGCGACGAACCCGCCTACAAGAAAGCCCTCGCCGAGCTTTCGCTCTGACGAGGGCTTTAAAGCGAGACCAGTCTCTCCGATCGCTGCTTTACGAGGCCCTTTCGAGTTTCTCGGCGATCGATTCGGCTGGTCAGGGTCGGACGGCCTTGACTCTGTCGAGTCCAGATGAGATATTTTTCAATCTCTTCTTCGGCTTCCGGCACTCACAGGATACCCCCGCGCGCGCCGGCGCGCCACCAAATCGCGTTCAAATGTTTACGGAGAAAGCGCCCCCGTCCCGCGGACGGGGGCGCTTGACGCCGCGACCTTATTTCGACGGCTGGGCCGGAGCCTCGACCGCGACGGGTGCCGCATGCTTGGCCGCGCAGCACTTACCCGCGAGGTAGCCTCCGGCTCCGCCGACGAGCAACAACGCGAGCGCCGCGAGCCCCTTGCCGCAGCACTTCTTCGAGCAGCAGGCCTTCTCGTCCGCCCCGTCTTTCTTTTCATTGTCCATGTTCATTCTCCTTTTGAATAGTTCGACTTTCGAAATAATTACGGCAAAAAAAATCAGGCCGGCACGCGCTTCTCGTCCTTGATGCGGTCCGCGATCTTGCGGAACAATCCGATCAAAGCGTCCTGCTCTTCGGCGTTGAGACCTTTGAGCAGACCGCGCGCGAATTCGACGGGCCCCGCCATCGCCTCTTCGTTGAGGACACGGCCCTGCTCGGTGAGCTCGACCTGCACGACGCGCCGGTCCTCGCTCGAGCGGTCACGCTTGACGAGCTTCTTGCTCACGAGCCGGTCGATGAGACCGGTGGCGCTCGACAAGGACAAGCAGATCGCGTCCGCGAGACCGCTCATCGGGCAGCAGTCCTGGCGGCCGACCGCGCGCAACACGCGCACTTCCTGCCAGCTCAGCTTCTCGCGCGCGGCCGAAGCCTTCTTGTCGACGGCCTCCGCCTCCTCCATCACCGTCTGGAGGTGGTCGACGAGCCGGCGCGCGCGATCTTCGAGGTTCATGTTTCGATTTCCAAATGCTTCGACTTTCGAAGTATATCAGGGCCAGGTGTTTTTGTCAAGCCTCTTCGCCGCCGCCGCTATTTTGTATGATGTCCATCGCGGCGGGGTAGCTCAGTGGTAGAGCACCGGTCTGAAAA
>JAYTIP010000163.1:0-3901 GCA_043731745.1 Elusimicrobiota bacterium
TTCTTAATAGAAAGGCGGGGCCGGGTAACGCCCATTGGCCTACCAGCCGGCCTTGGAGCGCTTGACGAACTTCTTGATCTTCTTCTGGCCGTTCCAGACGATCTTGTGCGTCTTCATGTCGAGGAGCTTCAGGTTGGTCTGATAGAAGACCACGGCCTTGCCGCCTTCCTGGTCCACGATCTGGTTCAGCGCGCCGCTGAGCATGTAATCGGCGCCCGTCTCCTGTCCGTGGGCCTTGCGGGTGTCCTCAGACGCGTTGGTGTCTTGGTCCAGGCGCTCCTCGCGCACTTCGCCGCGCTCGTTCTTGTTCGCGACGAACTCCACCTTGCCCGAGTTGATCAGCGCGCGCTGAAGATCCTCGACGAAGGTGTCGACGCTGATGTGCTCGGAGGACTGGTTCTTGACCGTCCCCACGATCACCGTCGGATTTTTTCCGAGCGCCGAGTGGGCGGCCGAGTACCACGGCCGCGCCAAGCAGTCGGAGATCATCTCCTCGGCGACCAGTCGCGAGTCGGTGTCGTTCCACTTGCCGCTGACATCCTTGACTTCGCCGGCGTCCATGCGCTGCACCGAGGTGCCGCACGCGGACAAGGCGAGCGCCAGGACGGCGAACGCGAGGGGCTGGCGCATATTAGTGTTTTGCTTCCTCGGAGGCTAACTCATCAAACGCCTTCTCGGCGTTGGCCTTCACGTAGTCGCGGACCTTCGCGTCGAGCTCCTTGGACTCATTCAGGCTGGACTGGATGGCACCCATGTCGAGCTTGACGAGCGAGAACAGCGTACCGTCCGCCGGATCCTTCCAATGGTCGACCGGGATCGAGCCGTGGAGGGTGAACTTGGCGAAGTTCTTCATGGTCTGAGACACCATCTGCTCCTCGGAGGACTTGGTCATGTCGCCGGCGGTGACGGAGGCCATGTAGTCCTTGGTCAGCGTGGTGACGTAGGAGTTCATGATCTTGGCGAGCTCGGCGCGGCCGCGGTCGTCCGCGGCGCCCACGGCCAAGGCGCGGTTGCGCACGCCCTGAGCGATGCCGACTCCGTAGAACACCTGCTTGCCGTCCTTGTCCTTCATGGCGCCGGAGCCCTTGTTGACCCACTCAGGGGCGTTGTTGGCGATGGGAGACGGCTTGCCGTTGCCGGCGCAAGCGCCCGCGACGAGGGCGGCGGCGAGCATAAGCGCGATGCGGCTGAAGCGATGGTCCATGTATCCTCCGGGCCGGGCCTCTGGCCCGGTATTTCGAAGTCTAACAGACGGGGGAGGGGCTGTCAAGAAAACAACACAGTGACCGTGGTCACGCTCATTTTTGTATTATGGGTCATGGCCTCCCCCGACGAAAAGAACCTGGTCTGGCTCGACCTCGAGATGACCGGCCTGGAGCCCGACAAGGACTTCATCCTCGAAATCGCCACCGTGGTGACCGACGGGGAATTGAACGTGTTGGCCGAAGGCCCGTGCCTCGCCATCCACCAGAGCGACGACATCCTGCACGGCATGGACCCCTGGTGCGTCGACCAGCACGGCAAGTCGGGCCTCACCCAGCGCTGCCGGGATTCGAAGATCAGCGTCATCGACGCCCAGATCCAGACCTTGGCCTTTCTCTCGCCCTGGTGCGCCCCTGGCAAGTCGCCCCTGTGCGGTAACACGATCGGCCAGGACCGTCGCTTCCTCGTGAAGTACATGCCGCGCCTGCACGACTACTTCCACTACCGCTCCATCGACGTCTCCTCCATCAAGGAGCTCGTCTCGCGCTGGTACCCCGAGCAGAAGTACGTCTACTCCAAGAGCAAGCAGCACCTCTCGCTCGCCGATGTGCACGAGTCGATCACCGAGCTCCGGCACTACCGCAAAACCGTATTTAAGTAGCGCTCCCTTAAACAACTACGGCCCCCGGCGTTTTCTCCGCTGGGGGCCGCTTTGCTGCGATAGTGCTTCCGGACTTTTTAAGGATATCTCCTTGAAGGACCCGGAGCCATCGCTGGCGCGTCAATTCAGTGCGACGAGCGTGTGACTAATTGCTATTAGGATTTCCGAAACGCAATCGTGCCGGCCGCTTGCGGCCGGCCTAATTGCCGACCGATTTCCGATCAGGATGTCCGTTGATGCCCTCGCACCCGCACGACTCGGGGTGGGGCTGGCCGTCCTTCCAGCCGTCCTTCTCGAGCTGGCTCTTCACCCAGCACGGGTAGCACAGCATCAGGCGGTTGATGGGCTTGTTCTCGCCGCAGCGCAGGCACATGCCCTTGGAGGGCGGGGCGCGCTTGGGGATCTTGTTGAGATCGACTTCCTCTTTCGGAAGATCGAGCTCCTCGGGAGCGATCTCGGGCGTCTCGATGACGAGCTCTTCGGTCAAAGTCTTGGTCATAGGGGTAATCATGCGTGGACTCCTCGATTGCATTTTTTGCACCAGCCGCCGACCTTCCCCTGCGGGGACTTGCGGGTCAAGGTCACCGTCTCCTTGCACCCGGGGCAGGCGACCGTCAGCCCGCCCGTGTCGATGGCCGGAAAATCCTTGTCGAACGCCTCTTTGGAGCCGTGGCGCGGCTGAATCCACTGCCCGGGGCGGCTCAGGCTCACGCCTTGGCTCCCTTGTCCTTGATCATCTTGGTGAGCTCGGCCGGCAGGCCGAAGTGCTCGTTTTCCTCGACCGTTTCGACTTCCTCGATCGTCGTGACGCCGAAGCGCTCCTTGGCCATCGTGACGACTTCTTGAAAAAGAATCTCGGGGGCCGAGGCGCCGCTCGTGAGGCCGAGCGTCTTCACGCCCTCGAGCCACTCGTCCTTGATGTCGGCGGCGCGCTCGATGAGGCGGGACTTCACGCCCTTGGCCAGCGCCACTTCGACGAGGCGGTTGGAGTTCGAGCTGTTCGGCGCGCCGAGCACCAGGAGCAGGTCGATCTGCGGCACCATCGCCTTCACCGCGTTCTGGCGGTTCTGGGTGGCGTAGCAGATGTCGTCCTTCTTGGGGGCGCCGAGCTTGGGGAAGCGGCGCTTGAGCACGGCCACGATCTCGCGCGTGTCGTCGAGCGAGAGAGTCGTCTGCGTGAGGTAGGCGATCTTGTCGGGGTTGGGGACCTGGATGGTCTCGGCCTCTTGCACCGAGCCGACGACGATCATGTGCTCCGGAGCTTCCCCGAGCGTGCCGATCGTCTCGACGTGGTCGCGGTGGCCGATCAAGGCGATCGTGTAGTCTTGCTTGGCCAGCGCGATCGCCTCCAAGTGAACCTTGGTCACCAGGGGGCAGGTCGCGTCGATGATCTTGAGCTGGCGCGCGCGCGCCTCGGCCACGACGTCGGGGCCGACGCCGTGGGCGGAGAAGATCAGCCACGAGCCGTTGGGCACCTCGGAGAGCTCCTCGACGAAGATGGCACCCTTCTGGCGCAGCTCGTCGACGACGTAGCGGTTGTGGATGATCTCGTGGCGGACGTACACGGGCTTGCCGACGATCTCGAGAAGCTGCTCGACGACGTCGATGGCGCGCACGACGCCGGCGCAGAAGCCGCGGATCTTCGCGATCACGAGCTTCTCGATGCGGATTTTGGAAGGGGTGGAAGTAGTCATCTCATCTCTCCTAGTTTTGAGCCGCGGTGCGCGACTTGTGCGGCAGCCACGCGGCCACGCGCTCGGCGATCTTGGGCGCCGAGAGCCCGATCGAATCGTACAGCAGGTGCGGCGCGCCGTGCTCGACGAACGAGTCGGGAATGCCGATGCGCAGGACCTCGGCGCGGCCGGGAGTCAGCGCTTCCAATACGGCCGAGCCGAACCCGCCCTGGATCACGTTGTCCTCGATGGTCACGAGGCGCGGCGTCATCGCCGCGCACTCCTTCAAGAGCTCGACATCCATCGGCTTGACGAAGCGCATGTTGACGACGCCGACGCTGAAGCCCTTATCCTCGAGGATCGC
>JAYTIP010000164.1:0-16441 GCA_043731745.1 Elusimicrobiota bacterium
GTGGGTTCGATTCCCATCACCCGCTCCAGATTTTCCATTCTTCCAAAGTAAGTTCGATTTCCATCACCCGCTCGCTTCGCTCATTCTTTAATAAACGGCTGTTGTCGCGCTTTAAGTTTTCTTGAAAAACGCTCTCGTCCTGGCCGCGCTCCTCGGTGTCGGGGCTCCCGCGGCCGCCGAGGCTCCGGGAGACCTCGCAGCCGCCGTATCCACCTCCGCCGTCGCCGCGTCAAGCACGGCCGTCGTGGAGGCGCCCGCCGTCGAGACGCCCGCCGCGGCGAAGGCGCGCGCGGCGTACTTCAACGGCGATACCGAGAAGGCCGCGGAGGGCTTCGAGGCCGCGGTGAAGATCTCTTCCACCGATTGGCGCGTCTGGTACGACGGCGCGATCGCGTGGGCCGAGGCCGGACGGCCCGACAAGGCGATCGTCTGGACGCGGCGCGCCGCCGCGCTCAACGAGCGCGCCGAGACGCGCGCCGCCGTGGGGTGGGCGCTGCTGCGCGGGGCCGAGCCGGAGGCCGCGGACGCCGAATTCGCGCGCGCGCTGGCGCTGGCGCCCGCCTCGCCCTTCGCCTTGCTCGGCGCGGGCCGCACGAAGCTCGCGCTGGGCAAGCCGCGCGAGGCGATCGAGCTCATGACCAAGGCCGCGCAGAACGCGCCCGGTCAGTCGCTCGCCGATTTTTACCTCGGCACCGCCTACGAAAAGCTCGGCGACGAGAACGCCGCCGCCGACGCGTACAAGCGAGCGGTCGGCGCGGACAGCTATTTCCAGGAAGGACGCAACACGCTCGTGCGCAGCTACCTGCGTCAGCGCCGCTACAACGAAGCCTGGAAGCACCTGCAGAAGCTCGTCGAGTCCGACCCCGGCTCCAAGCTCGCGCGCGCGATGCTCAACAAGATCCGCCCGCTGCTGACGCGCTCGGCGGAGGCGGCGCCCGCCGCCGCCCAGGCCGAGGCGGGGGGAAAGGTCAACCCGACCGAGCCGTGGGACGAAAAGGTTCCCTCGCTGCGCGTGGGCGTGTCGTCGACTCAGATGGGACGGCCGCGCTCGCGCCTGTCGGCGACGGTCCACGGCAACGGCCAGTGGAAGGCCGTCGATCCGAAGACCGGCCGCGTTCTGCTCACCGCCGATCCCGGCGACTCGTGGACCCTGCGCCTCGTGCCGGCGAAGAAGACCAAGAAAAAAAAGAGCCGCTCGCGTCTCGAGTTCCGCTCCTCCGACGGAGAGGTCGCCGCCGTGCCCGGCGACTCGGTGCTGCTTAAGGGGCTCGACCCGGCGAGCTCGGCGCTCACGCTCGAGGACGATCCCGATCACACCCCGCGCGTGTTCCGCGGCGACCTGGAATTCTCGCTGTACGGTGGCCGCCGGACGATACGCGTCGTCAACATCATCGGCCTCGAGGACTACACGCACGGCGTCGTGTCCGCCGAGATGCCCCAGCGCGCGCCGCTCGAGGCGCTCAAGTCCCAGGCCATCGTCGCGCGCACGCACGCGCTGTTCATCAAGACCGTGACGAAAAGGCATAGGAAGGAAGGCTACGATGTGTGCGACGAGCAGCACTGCCAGGTGTACGGAGGCCTGCGCGCCGAGACCGACCGCACGCGCGCGGTCGTCGAGGAGACGCGCGGCCGCGTGGCGATCTACGACGGCAAGCCCGCGCATGTGATCTACTCCTCGCACTGCGGCGGGCGCACGCAAAGCGGAACCGACATCGGCTGGGGCAACGTCCCGTACTGGAAGAGCGTCGAGGATTCGCCGTTTCACGAGGCGCCGCCGTCCTCGCCGGTGGAGCTGCGAAAGTTTCTCTCCGACTGGCCCAAGGGCTTCGATCGGCCGTCGAGCTATGTTTATCCCGCGCACGCGCGCTGGACGCGCGCGATCTCGGCCAAGGAACTCGAGGAGAAGCTCAACCGCAAGCTCAAGATCGGCAAGATTCGAGGCCTGCGCGTGCTGCGCCGCGTGCCCTCGGGGCACGTGGAGGCCTTGCTCGTCGTCGGAACCAAGCGCAGCAAGAAGCTGACCGACGAGATGGAGTTGCGAAGCCTGCTCGGCGTAGGCTCTTTGCGCAGCACGATGTTCGTCATCGACACGGAGTACCGCAAAGAGTACCCGCCCGCGCCCAAGGCCGCGAAAGGGAAGAAAGCGACGAAGAGCGAACCGCTCCTGGTGCCCGAGACCTTCGTGTTCCGCGGCGGCGGCTGGGGCCACGCGGTCGGCCTATGCCAGTCGGGCGCGATGGGGCGCGCCGAGGCGGGACAGAATTACGCGACCATCATCGAGTCTTATTTCCCGGGCGTGAAGATCGGGAAATTGGATTACTAGATACCGGCCTTGACGCCTTGTATCCGTAACGAAGATGGGCTATCCTCAAGGACGATGAAGCGCGCGATTTTACTCTGCGTCCTGAGCCTTGCCGCCTGCCGCGGCACGGTCCCCGACCGCAACGCGCCGCCCGAGCAAGCGATCTCGGCGGTCCTGATCGGGTGCCACACCTATCTGCCCTCCGGCGAGACGCGCAACAGCCGCTTATTCGTCAACTTCGAGAGCGAGGGGGGGCGTCAGGCCGAGATCTATCGTCTGCCGCTGACCGGCGGCGAGAACTATCTGTATCTGGTCGAGCCTGGCATCTACCGTATCGGGCCGACGCGCTCGATCTTCGGCTCGTTCCAGACCGAGATGAGCGTGGTCATCGAGGGCCGCACCTATCGACTGCCCTTTCCGCGCGAGCTGTTGCGCCAGCACTCTTACGAAATTCGACCGGGAAAGATTTTTTCAATGGGGTCCTTAGAGGCGACGGTCATGCCCGCCCTGCCGGGACAAAAGCCGACGATCCGCGTGCGCCTCGACGACAGCCCGCAGGCGCGGCGCACCGTCGTGCAGAACGCGATCCACGACATGATGGACCAGCGCAAATCCACGGAGGTGCGCGAGAGCGCTCTCGCCTGGAGCCGTTCACTGCAGATCAGCCTGATGGATCTGCTCGCCGAAGAAGAACAGCGTCCTCTCTACAAGCCGGCGCGATGAGCCTGCGCCTCGGCGTGGACTTGGGCGCGACCTGGCTGCGCGCCTGCCTATGCGACGACGGGAAGGTCTTGTGGACGGAGCGCCTCCATGCGACGGCCTGGCGCGATGCTCCGGACGCGTTGCGGCGCATTCTCAAGAAGCGCCGCCTGCGCCGCGTCGATGCTCTCGTTCTCGGCGGCACGCGCCTGGGCGGGAGGGCGGGACGCGCCACGCTGACGAAGCTGCTGAGGCCGCTGGCCGCGCGCGTGAAAGTCGTGCCCGATTTCGAGATCGCCCACGCGGCCGCCTTCGGCGCCGGCCCCGGCGTTCTGCTCGTGGCGAGCACGGGCTCGATCGCGTTCGCGCGCGGCGGCGGCAAGTCATCTCGGGCGGGAGGGCTCGGGCCGCTTCTCGGCGACGAGGGCTCGGGATTCTGGCTCGGCCGGGCGGCGTCGCGCGACGCCGCATTGCGGCGCGAGTTGCGTCTGCCCGCCCCGCTCGACCTCGCCCACGCGCCTGACCCCGTACGCGCCACGGCCGCGCTCGCGCCGAAGGTGTTGCGTTCGCGCGCCGCGCGCGCGCGGCGTCTAAAAGAACAGGCGGCCCACCATCTGGCCGCCCTCGCGGGCGAAGCGGTCGCCGGCCTCGCTTTGCCTCGCCCGGTGCCGCTCGCGCTGCATGGAAGCCTGTTCAAGGACGCCGGCCTCAAGGCCGCGGTCTTGCGCCGGCTCGGCCGCGTCGCCCTCGTCGCACCCCGCGTCCCCGCCGAACAAGCCGCCGCCGGACTTTAAGTCCGGAACAGCGGTGTCAGGCTTTGCGTTTTGCGTTATTTGATACGGTGCGGTCATCGCAATAACGCAAAACGCAAAGCCTGACACCACCCTTCCTTTTTGTAGAATCGGAGCATGATCATAGCCCTCGGCTGCGACCACGCCGGCTGCCCCTTGAAGCTCCAACTCCACGCGTGGCTCGAGAAGAACGGCCACCAGGTGCTCAACCTCGGAGTCGACACCGACGCCGTCCCCGCCGATTATCCCGACTACGCGCGCGCCGTCGCCGAGGCCGTTAAGAACGGCAAGGCCGAGCGCGGCATGGTGGTCTGCGGCTCCGGCGTCGGTGCTACGATCGCGGTCAACAAGGTGCCCGGAGTGCGGGGCTGCATGTGCCACGACACCTTCTCCGCGCGCCAGGGGGTCGAGGACGACGATATGAATGTGCTCTGCCTCGGCGGGCGGATCATCGGAAGCGAGCTCGCCTATGAAGTGGTCAAGGCGTTCCTCGGCGCCAAGTTCTCCGGACTCGACCGGCATAAGCGGCGCAAAGACAAGGTGACCGCCATCGAAACTCACTACTCCAAGGAGACCGCTCAATGAGCCAAACCAATCCTCTTCGCGACCTGCACCGCTTCGGCGTCTCCGTCTGGTACGACTATGTCTCGCGCTCGTTGATCTCCTCCGGCGAGCTCAAGCGCCTCATCGACGTCGACGGCGTGCGCGGCGTGACCTCGAACCCGACCATTTTCGAGAAGGCGATCGGCGGCTCCTCCGACTACGACGACGCGATCCGCCGCGAATCCAAGCCCGGCATGGCGCCGATGGACCTTTTTGAGAAGCTCGCCGTCGCCGACATCCAGGCGGCCTGCGACGCCTTCCGCGCGCTGTACGACGAAAGCAAGGCGGGGGACGGCTTCGTGTCGCTCGAGGTCGCACCCGCGCTCGCGCGCGACGCGGCCGGCACGCGCGCCGACGGACTGCGCCTTTGGGCCGCGGTCAACCGTCCCAACCTCATGATTAAGGTTCCCGGCACGATTGAGGGGCTCCAGGCGTTCGAGGACCTGACGGCCGAGGGCGTTTCGGTCAATGTGACCTTGCTGTTCTCGCTCGAGCGCTACGCCGCCGTCGCCGAGGCCCACCTGAAGGGCCTGGAGCGTCGCGCGGCCGCGGGCAAGGACCTCACGAAGGTCGCCTCCGTCGCGAGCTTCTTCGTCTCGCGCGTCGACAGCGCGATCGATGCGATATTAGAGAAAAGCTCCGACCCCGAGGCCCGTCATTTACTCGGCAGAGGAGCGATCGCCAACGCGAAGCTCGCCTACCAACACGGCAAGAAAGTCTATTCCTCGGCGCGCTTCAACGCGCTCAAGAACAAAGGTGCGCTCGCCCAGCGCCTGCTTTGGGCCTCGACCGGCACGAAGAACCCGAATTACCGCGACACGCTGTACGTCGAGGAGCTCATCGGGGCCGACACCGTCAACACGATGCCGCCCGCGACCGTGGACGCACACCGCGACCACGGCGCCAACCGGCTGAGCATCGAGGAGGGCGTCGACGCGGCGCGCGCGCAGTGGGACGCGCTGCCCAAATTCGGCGTGGACCGCGACGCGATCATGGTCAAGCTCGAGGAGGAGGGCCTCGCGTCCTTCTCCAAGTCCTTTGAGACCTTGATGGGCAAGCTCACCGCTAAGCGCGCCCTGCTCGAGGCCGAGTTCGCCGCCGTCGACGCGGGGCTGGCCGAACTCGAGAACGCGCGCTTCTCCGAGCGGCTGTGGGCCAAGGACGCCTCCCTCTGGAAGGACGACAAGGAGCATCAGAAGCTGATCAAGCATTCGCTCGGCTGGCTCGACGCGCCGGTGGCGTCGGGGGCCGCGATGAGCCCCGTCAAGGCGTTCGCCGAGGCCGCGGCCGCGGAAGGCTTCCGTCAGGCCGTCGTGCTCGGCATGGGCGGCTCGAGCCTGTGCGTCGAGGTCCTGCGAGCCGCGTTCTCCGCGGCCCCCGGACGCCTCGAGCTGCTGACGCTCGACTCGACTCACCCCGCCGGGGTGAGTCTCGTTGAAAAGCGGCTCGAACTCGACAAGACTTTATTTATCGTTGCCAGCAAGTCGGGGGGGACCGTCGAGCCCAACGCCTTCTTCGACTACTTCTGGGACTTGATCGCCCGCCGTCCCGGCGCCAAGCCCGGCCGCCAGTTCGCGGCGATCACCGACACGGGTACCTCGCTCGACAAGATGTCGCGCGAGCGCGGCTTCCGCAAAACCTTCCTCAACCCCTCCGATGTCGGCGGCCGTTTCTCGGCTCTGACCATGTTCGGGCTGGTGCCCGCCGCGCTCAGCGGCATCGACGCCGTCGAGCTCCTGTCGCGCGCGCGTAAGGCCGCGGCGAGCTTCTCGCCGCAGACGCCGACGCGCGACAACCCCGCCCTGCGTCTGGGCGCCTTCATCGGCCGGCACGCCCGCGACGGCCGCGACAAGCTCACCTTGATTCTGCCCGCGTCGCTTGAGACTCTCGGGCTGTGGATCGAGCAGCTCGTGGCCGAGTCCACCGGCAAGGAAGGCCGCGGCGTCCTCCCCGTGACGGGCGAGCCTCTGAGCCCGCCCACCGCCTACGGCCGGGATCGCGCCTTCGTGCGCGTCTCGCTCAAGGGACGAGCGGAGCCCGCCGTCGACGCGGCGCTCGCAGCACTCGAGGCCGCGGGACATCCCGTGATGCGCCTCGAGCTCGCGGATGCGCTTGATCTTGGCGCTCAATTCCTTTTGTGGGAAATCGCCACGGCGGCGGCCGGCTTCCTGCTCAAGGTAAACCCTTTCGATCAGCCCGACGTGCAGACCGCGAAGGACCGGACGCGAGAAGTCCTCAACGGCCTCAAGGACGGGACGCCCGAAAAAGCGAGCTTGCGCGCCGGCGGCCTGGCGGCGTTCGCCGACGCTGGCCTCGTCTCGGCGCTCAAGGCCGACGCCGGACAGGACCGGCCTCTGCGCGAGGTGCTCGGCGCGCACCTGTCGCGAGTGAAGGCAGGAGACTATGTCAGCGTGCTGGCCTTCTTGCCCGAAACCGACGAGAACCGGCGCTTGCTCGAAGAAATCCGCCTTCGGGCCCGCGCGCGCGGGACCGCGCCCGTGACCGTCTCTTGGGGCCCTCGCTACCTTCACTCCACCGGCCAGCTCTATAAGGGAGGCCGCGCCACCGGCGTCTTCCTAGTTCTCGGCGATTCGGAGAAGTCAGACCTGAAGGTTCCGGGCAAGCCGTTCAGCTTCGGCGAGTTGTGCCGGGCGCAGGGTAAGGGCGACGCCGCCGCGATGCTCGCGGCCGGGCGACGCCTGTTGCGCCTCGATCTCGGAGCCAATCCCGCCGACGGCCTGCGCGCGTTGTCCAACGCGCTCGCCGATGCCCGGGCGGCGGCTTTATGAGCAAGCTCACGCCCGCCGCCCTGCGCGCGAAAACGGCTAAGGCGCGCTTGGTGCTCACCGACATCGACGGCGTGCTGACCTCGGGGACGATCTATCACTTCGTCGACACCTCGGGCGAGCTCGTCGAGTTTAAAGGCATCCATGCCCAGGACTCGATCGCGATGGCGTGGCTGACGGAGTCCGGCCTCGTCACCGGCGTCATCAGCGGTCGGGTTTCGAAGGGAACCGACGCGCGCCTGCGAATGCTGAAGGTCAAACATATTTATCAGCACCGTCTCGACAAAGCCGCCGTGCTCGCCGAAATCATGGCTGCCGAGGGCGTGAGCAAGGACCAGGTCGTCTATGTGGGCGACGACATCCCCGATCTCGCGGTGATGTCGCGCGTTGGCCTTTCGGTCGCGCCCGGTAACGCCCGGCCCGAGGTGAAGGCCGCAGCCAACTTCGTCACCAAGGCGCACGGGGGGGACGGGGCATTTCGCGAGCTCGTCGAAATCATCCTTAAGAGCCAGGGCCTCTGGGACGCGATCCTGGCGAAGTACCGGTAATCGTTGACGCGGGCCTCGCACCAACGCTAGAATCGCCAAGACCCCCATGATCGATCTCTTCGGCCTCGGAAAACACGCGGATCCCCAGGAGCCTCAGGCTCCCGGCGCCGAACCCGCTGCGGCCGAATCCGTCTCGGACGCGCCTCCGCGCGGTTCCCACAAGCTTTGGGCCTTTCTGCTGGTTCTCGACGCGGTATTCGTGATCGTGTTCGCCGGCGCCGTCGCCGCCAAGGTTTATCAGCATTGGAAGACCCCCGCGACGCCGCTGGTCGTGGCGCCGCGCCGCAACAAGCCGAGCAAGACGGCGGACGCGCCCGCGCCGTCCACGGCCGCCGCGCTCTCGCCCGAGCCGGCCAAGCCCCCGGAGACCGCGAAGGTTCCTGAGGCCAAGGCCGCGGCCAAGCCCGCCGCGGATTCTCCTCGCCCGCCGAAGCCCTCCATGCTCACCGAAGCGCCCAAGCATCGCGAGTCGCCCAAGCTCGCCGACGCGGGGGGCAAGTCGGCTCCCGCCGCCAAGACCGCGCCAGTTGCCCCGCCAGCGCCCGCCGCGGACGGAAAGATCAAGGCGCTGAAAACCGAATTCAAAGTGCACGCGCCCAAGGCCAAGTCGGTCGAGCTCGTCGGCGCGTTCATCGTCCGCGGCGGCCGCAAGGAGATGAGCCGGCAGGACGACGGCATGTGGACCGTGACCTTGTACCTCAACCCGGGCTCCTACCGCTATTTCTTCTCCGTCGACAAGAAAAAGCAGCTCGACCCCGAGAATCCCCACTCGGAAAAGGGCGCATCCCTCCTAAGCATTCCTTAATAAAGCCCGCCTGCCCGGATGTGACTTTAGTTGCAATTGGGTAAAGCCTTCTGTATTGATTTCGTAACAGGCCATCGTTACACTCTTTCCAACGCGAGCCCCGCACCACGCGGCTTGGCGCCACCTTAGATGACCGGCCTCTCGAAGCGACGCCTCCGTTCGGCTCTATCCGCGGCATTCTTTTTCGCCGCGCTCCCTCTCGTTTCGCGGGCGGCCGTCCCGGCGCAACGCGTCGCGCACACCGTGACCATGCTCACGACCGGCGATCTGCTCATCGCCGGCGGCGTGAACGAAACCGGCGCGACCCAGGGCACCGCCGAGATCTTCGCCGCGTCGCTGGGCAACACCTTCCTCCCGACCGGCGCGATGGGCGTCGCGGTCGCCTCGCACACCGCGACCTTGTTGCCCAATGGCTGCGTGCTCGTGGCCGGCGGCAACTCCGCCGCCACCGATGTCGCCGCACCAGTGGCCTCGGCGGCCGCCAAGATCTACAACCCGGCCACCAGCACCTGGGGCAATCCGGTGGGCGCCCAGACCACCTTGCTCACGGCTCGCTACAACCACACCGCGACCTTGCTCAACTCCGGAGCGGTCCTGCTGTGCGGCGGCCAGGACGCGGCCGGCAACGCGCTCGCGTCCTGCGAGCTGTACACGCCCACCCCGTTCCCGGGCAACGCCTGCGCCAACGGTTCCTTCACCGCGGCCTCTTCACTCCTACAGGCGCGCTATAACCACACGGCGACCTTGCTTAAAGACGGCAAGGTCTGGTTCGCGGGCGGCCGAAATCCCTTGATCCTCGCCACCGGCGGCTACCTGGTGACGACCGAGCGCTACGACCCCGGCACCGGCAACTTCCAGTCGGCCTCGCCCATGATCGAGGCCCGCTCCAACCACACCGCCACCTTGATGGGCGACGGGAAGGTCCTCGCGGTCGGCGGCTACAACTTCCGCGACGTGCTCGCCAACAAGGGCATCACGCAGAGCGCCGAGATTTACGACCCCATCTCCAATAGCGTGACGCCGGCCGCGTCGATGAGTTCCCACCGCCAATCTCATTCGGCCGTGCTCGACGCCAACGGCCAGGTCGTCGTTTACGGCGGGCTCGGCAATATCACCACGACCTATGTCTTGCCCACCGACCTCTTCGTCACCGGGACGATGGAGCCGGGCAGCGTCCTCGCCGCGGGCGCGGCGATCACCGTGCCCACCGCGACGATCAGCGGCGCCAGCAGCGGGTTGATCAAAATCGATTTCCTGCTCAACAAACCCGTGTTCGGCCAGATCGCCGATGGCGAGATTTGGTTCTCGTCTCCGTCCATTCGCACGAGTTGGGGGGCGATCCGCTTCGTTCCCGCCAGCGAGACGCTCCCGGCCGTCGGCCTGCGCGTCGACCTCGCGGGCCAAAACGTCGGCTGCCGCAAGCCCTTCGCCCCCGGCCTCATTCTCAACAACTGCGGAAACGTCTTGATGGCCCTGCCTCCGGCCTCTTTCAAAAACATGCAGGGCCAGGTGATCTTCTACCGCCGCAACGGCATCGGCCTGACCGGCTCCCCGATCGTGGCCAGCGGCAACCTGTTTTGGGCGGGCGGCGCGCTCGACTCCGCGAACACCGTCCGGTCCGTCGTCAACGGCAACGGCTCGACCTTCATGACGACGATCAAGGTTCCGATGGACGACGCCTTCATCGGGCACACTATCAACTCCGGCTTCATCACCATCACGGACGCGACCTTGATTCAGAATTCGTCTTTCACCTTGACCTTGACCAGCGGCACCGCCACCATTCCGTCGACGCTCGTCGGCACCGATGCGACCGGCGCCGGGCAGGCGACGCTCTTGCTCACCTTCATCGGCCTCGACGGCACGCTGACCTATAACGGCACGGCGCCGCAGACCTTCGCCTCGGGCATCAGCATTCCGCAGGCGGGCGCCAACATGACCATCTCCGGCACCGCCAACATGGCCTATACCGTCGACGGAGCCAACCTCGCCGGGGCCGCGTTCAACATCGACATCGCCACGGTCGTCATCCGCAAAATGCTGTACGCGGACGCCGAAACCTACGATCCCAAGACCAACTCGTGGGACCTCCAGCCGCCCGGCGGCGCGCAGGTGACCGACGCCCGCTACGGTCACAGCGCGACCTTGCTGTCCAACAACGACAAGGTGATCATCGGCGGCCGCGGCTGCGTCGCCGGCTCGAACTGCAACTCCGCCAACGAAATCGCGACGCCGAGCATCGGCTTCCAACTCCTCGCCTACGAACGGAACTTCGCGGCTTCAGCCGGAGTGGCGACCACCGCGCGCGCCTTTCACACCTCGACCTTGCTGCCCACCGGCGACATCATGATCGCCGGCGGCACCAACGGTCCGAGCATTCTCAGCAACGCCGAGCTCTTCAGACCGTCGCTGGACGCCTTCCTGCCGATGAATGGGGGGATGCGATACGTCCGCGACCTCCACACGGCGACCCTCATGCCCAACGGCCGCGTCCTCATCGCCGGCGGCTTCACCACCGACGCCGTGAGCACGGGCTCGACCAACACCGCCGAGATCTACTACCCCGACACGCGCATGTTCATCGAGACGACCCCGATGATCAACGCGCGCAGCAACCACAGCGCGATCCTCCTGCCGGACGGCAACGTCTTTGTCGCCGGCGGCTTCGGGCCCAGCGACGTCGTCACCGGGACCTCCGAGATCTACGTCTCCACCAACAGCACCTGGATGACGCGCCCGTCCATGACCATGCCCGTGGGCTGCGAGCGCGCCATCCACGCCACCGTTCAGCTCAAGACCGGGCATATTCTTCTGATCGGCGGCATCAACGCGAGCGGCCCCCTCGACACGACCGCCGACTACAATCCCGCGACGAACTCGTGGAGCTGCGCCTCCGTCGCCGTGATGCCCACGCCCCTGCGCTCTCATTCGGCGACCTTGCTCTTCGACGGCCGCGTCCTCGTCGCGGGCGGCAACGACGGGCTCGGCGAGGCCAACAAGTCCTTCATCTACGATCCGCCCTCCAATACCTGGACGGCCACGAACGCGCTGCCCCTGCTCGAGCCGCGCTTCAACCACAGCGCGACCTTGCTGCCCAACGGGTCCGTGATGATCTCCGGCGGCTCCCAGCGCTTCGGAAATGTCCCGACTTCCATCGAAGTATTCCACATCAACGGCTCCTCCTGGGTCACGGGAGGGCTGGGGGGCGGCATGAGCTTTAAGATCGGCGCCCGCGCCTTCCACACGATGACGCTGGGACTCAACAACAAGATCTACGCCATCGGCGGCAGCGACGGCGTCATCGGCGGCACCGGCGTCTCGCTGTACAAGTCGCTTGAGGCCGGCTACTTCACCACGACCGCCGACGTCGAGTCGAAGAGCTTCCCGCCCAGCTTCCGCCAGTCGGTCATCACCGGCACCAGCGCGTCGCCCTTCTTGCCCGGCACCAACCTGACGGCCAACGGCCTGCGCTTCCGCGGCGGCACGGAGGCCTCCGGCGGCGGCACCGCCTCGATGAACTCCGCGTTCAGCTTTCCGCACATGGTCTTGCAACAGGTGGACGGCTCGGGCGGCGCGGCCTCCCAGTCTAACGGCGGCTTCGCCGTCGACTTGACGACGCAGATCTTTCTCAACATCAACAACGTCGCGACGCTCGACACCGCACTGACCGTCGCCCTTCCCGCCACCAACAACTCCATGCCCTACGGCTGGTACGCGTTGCGCACCGGCGCCAACGATCTCTACTCCGACGGCAAACTCGTCCAGGTGGGACCGGTCAAGCCCACTTTGGCGCCGGCGAACATCTCCGGCGTCGCCGCGGGCATTTCCTCGATGACCTGGAGCTGGGACCGGATCGTCGGCGTGGACGGCTACAACGTCTACAACGCGACCACGGGCATCTTCATCAGCTCGATTCCGGCCTCCCTGGCCACCCGCGCCACCTTCTACCAGACCGCTCTCGACCCGGGTGCGACGACCTCGATCTTCGTCGCCGGCTACACCATGACCGGCGACGGGCCGCTGACGGCCTCGCCGACCTCCTACGCCTTGTCCACGACGCCGGTCAGCGTGACCATCGCGTCGGTCACCTTCTCCGATCTCCTGCTGTACTGGGGCACCAACGGCAATTCAAGCCCCGGTACGGTCTACGAGGTCACCGAGTCGAGCGACGACTTCGTCACGGACTTTTCGACGCCTGTCCCGCGGCTCTTCAACCTGACCACGAACTTCACGACGATCACGAACCTGACCTCGAACACGACCTACTTCTTCCGGGTTCAAGCCTTCAACCTCGTCGGCTTGCCCTCGCCCTTCAGCATCTCGGTGTCGACGCGTACCCGCGCGCCCGTCGCCCAGCCCACGGTGAACGGCCGGACCACCACGAGCATCGACTGGATTTGGCAGCCCACCGCCGGCGTCAACAACTACCGAGTCTACAACGCCACCAACAGCCTCCTGCTTGGAACGCCCGCCTCCGCCGGCTTCACCGAGGTCGGACTCGGAACCAACACGCAGCATTCAATCCGAGTTACGGCGGTAACCTCGGCCGGTGAGGGTCCGCTGTCGTTGCCCACCTCGGCCTATACCGCCGCGGCGATTCCATCGCCGGGATCGCCGACGGCCACCCCGTCGACGGGGACGATCCAGCTTAACTGGTTCAACAACAACAACCCGCTCAACACCTCCTACAACGTTCAGTTGACCCAGTATGCGAGCGACGGGTCGGTCGTCAAGGTGTCGACGGACTTCGTGGACACCTTGCCCTTCACCTATACCTTCGGCGCGTTGCCGCCGTCGACTCTGTACAGCTACAGCATCACCGCTCTCAACGGCGACAGCCCGCCCGTGCCCTCGGCTTCGCTGACGGGCTCGACCTGGACGATCCCGACCAACCCGGTCCTCAGCGTCACGGGCACCTCGCCCACCTCGATCGCCGTCAGCTGGACCTTCGCCAACAATTCCTCGTCGACGACCTACGAGGTCAGCTACACGAGCGCTCCTCTCTTCTCGATCAGCAGCGCCATCGCCGTGTCCTTCGCCTCCCAGTACCACGGCAACACCGCCCTGATCACGGGACTCGTCACCTCGACGACCTACTCGATTCTCGTCAAGCCGAGAAACCCCTTCGGACAGGTCGGGGCGCAGTCCAACCAGGTCACGACCGACACGTTCAACGGAGGCGCGGCCATCGGCTCCGTCGCCGGATTGCTGCTCACGAATTCGAACTCGACGGTTTCGGGCTCGCTCGGTAACGGCCGCGGCATCACGATCCGCGCCCCCGCGATGACCTTCCCGACCGATGTGACGATCACGATCTCTTCGTTCACGCCCCTGACGGCGGCGGGACTTTGCCCCGGCACGACCGTGCTCGCCTTCTCGATCACCGACACTCCCGCCTTGCAGCCGACTGGAAGCTTGTTCCTCAGCTTCGACTTCCTGCCCGCCGAGCTGGGTACGATCCCGACCAACCGCGCCCTGCTCATGCGCTACGAGCCTGTCAGCGGCACCTGCGTGCCGCTGGAGACGACCGTCGACACGGCCAATGGCGTCATGACGGCCCGGATCAACCATTTCTCCCTGTTCGTCGTCGGACAGCCGGCCGCGACCACGACGGCGGAGACCGCGCGTATCTTCCCCAACCCGTACTACACCTCCCGCGACGGCTTCGCGACCATCGATAACATCCCGCCTTCGGCCCGCGTGCGCATCTTCACCCTTCGCGGTGAACAGGTGCTCGACGTCAAGGCGAACTCGACCGGACTGATCACATGGGGCGGCACCAACGGCTCCGGGCGCGCCGTGGCGAGCGGCGTCTATCTCGTCCTCATCGAATCCGGCGGCACGACGAAGACTATGAAGCTGGCGGTGATCCGGTGAGGAAAATCGCGATTGTCGCGATTTTCCTGTTACTCGCGCGAGGCGCGGACGCCACCGATTTCGGTCGCGCGGCCGCCGGCACCTCCGGCTCGGAGTTCCTGCTCTTCGACACCAGCGCGCGCGGCATCGCCATGGGCGGCGCGTACACCGCCGCGACCAACGACGCCTCGTCGATCTACTGGAACCCGGCGGGTCTCGCCCAGGTGCCGCGCTTTTCGGCCACTTTCATGCACTCGCAGTACATCGCGGGCATCAGCTACGACGCCGCCGCGGTCGCTCGCCGCGTCAACGACTCCTCCGTCATCGCGGGCGGCATCCGCTACCTCGACATCGGCGCGATCGCGCACACCGACATCAACGGCCTGCAAAGCGGCGAATTCCACCCGCGCTCCTACCTGGCCGAGCTCGGGTGGGGACAGTCGGTCTATGACCTCTCCGACAGCGAAGTCGACGTCGCCATGGGCGTCAGCATCAAGTATCTGCGCTCCGAGATCGTCGAGAAGGCTTCGGGCTACGGCGGCGACTTCGGCGTGCACTCCCGCTTTTACGGCACCTCCCAGACCTACGACATCGCGTTGGCCATCCAGAACCTCGGCGTCGGCCAGCGCTTCGACAAGGTCCGCGACAGCCTGCCCACCCGCCTGCGCTTCGGCGGCGGCGTGCGGCCCTATAAGCAGCTCCTGCTCACGCTCGAAGGCGTGGCGCCGATCAACAACGGCCCGTACGGCGCCGCGGGCATGGAGTATACGCTCGACATCCAGAAGAACATGCAGGGCGCGATCCGCGCCGGCCTGAACTCCATGAATTACGACTCGCTCGGACTGACTTCCCTGCTCAGTTTCGGCTTCGGTCTGAAGCTCTCCGACCTCAGCTTCGACTACGCCTTCGCGCCGACCGGCGATCTCGGCGCGCAGACGCACCGCATCTCGCTGAGCTACAACCTGCCCGCGAAGATTTCGCGTCGCTACCGGGAGAGATAGCGTGGATCCCTTCGAACCCCAGCCGCCCGTCCCGCCGCGCCCGGTGCCGCCCGCGCCGCCGCGCCCCGAGCTGATCGCCGCGCCGTCGCGTCTGCCGGCCGCGACGCCGATGATGGACTTCTTTCAAAAACGCGTTGAAGCGCTCGAGCGGGAGCTCGCCGTCGAGCGCGAGCGCGCGACCGCCGCCTCGAACCTCCTGACCCAACAGGAGGCGCTCAAGAGTGAAGTCGAGGGACACCTCAAGGGCCTGACCGATCAATTGCGCCGCGAGAAGGCGGAGCGCGACGGCGAGGAAGCCAAGTCCCACGCCCGCGGACGCGTCGAAGCGCTCGAGCGCCGTCTCGACGAGATGAACGCGACCTTCGCCCAGCTCCTCAAGGAAGCCGTCGCCCGCCAGTCTCCCGCCGCCGCGATCGTCCCCGTCGAGGCGCTCGGCGCCGAGCTCACCGTTTTCCGCCGCACCATCAAGGACGTCGCCGATCAGGTGACCCGCTGGCGCGACGAGATGAAGGACCTCCCGAATCTTTTGCCCGAGGTCCGCGCCGTCGCCGCGAGCATTCCGGAGGGGGAAAAGCGCTTCGAGGAGCAGATCTCCAACCGTCTCGACTCTTTCGCCTCCAAGCTGCAGAACACGCTCTCCGACTGGGAGCGCCGCCACGATTTCGAGCTGCGCAAGCAGGACGACCGGCTCCAGTCTCTCGTCGACGAGCGCGCGGCGCTGTCGAAGATGTGGGAGCAGCAGGGCCACCAGATCCGCCAGGAGTTCCTTAAGGAACGGATCGCGCGCGAGACCGCCATTTCCGATCAGGTCGCCGAGCTTGCCAAGCGGCTCGACGCCGTCAATCTAAGCCAGCGCGAGGCCGGAGCCGGCTCCGCCGCCGTGCGCGAGTCCCTCGATCAAGTCGTGCGCATCCTCACCACGACGCCGAAGGCGAAAGACGAGGTCATCGTCGAGCTCGAGGCGGAGAAGGCCGAGCTCCTCAAGGCGATGCGCGAGCGGCACGAGCAGCTGCGCGCCGTACTCGACGAGCGCCGCGCTATCGAGAAAAC
>JAYTIP010000165.1:0-4242 GCA_043731745.1 Elusimicrobiota bacterium
AGCAGGTCGCGCCGGCGACGAAGGAGGCGGTCGTGCACAGGGCGAGGGCCATGGGCAACGCCGGGTCGTGCTCGTTGTGCTTGCGCACGAAAGCGTAGAGCACGAAGATCACGACGGCGAGCACGCCGGAGAGCGTGATGATCGTGGTGTTCTGACGGCGGAGGTAGGCCTCGGCTCCGGCCTTGATGGCGTCGGAGATTTTACGCATCGCGTCGGTACCGGTGTCTTTGGCCATGACCCAGTTGATGAGCCAGAAGGCGGTCGCGAGCGCGATCAAGGAAATTCCCATCACGATCACGAACGGGAATTTCATGCTGTTCATAAAGTCCATTCAAGTCCTCCGAGGAGTCGCTGAACGCCCAGTGTCGTTGGGCGTTATTAGTTACCGATGGCGATTATACGGAAGTGCGCCCCGATGGTCAAGAGATTGCGACAAATCCGGCGCAAATCAGAGACGATCCATCAGCCCGTTGAGACGGGCCAAAAGCGCCGCATCCTTCCTGGGGTCGAGGCGACCGGCCAGCCAATCAGCCTGGCGGAGGCGGGATTGGAGGATGTAAACCTCCTGGGTCCACGGCCGTGAACCTGCCCGCAGGAACGAGGCGGTCTCAGGCGCGTCGAGAAAACGAAGCGCGTCGGCCGACGGCTCGCTCTTGACTCGCGCCGTCTCCACGCGGATCACGGAGCCTTGCGGAACGCTCAAAGGGAAATCATAAAGGACGGCTCCGCGGAGGGACGCCTCGGCCACCACGGCGCGTCCCGGGTTGAGCTTCTTCCACGCGGCCCAATCCGTGGTCAGAGGGGGCAGGACGATGCCCGGATAGGTCCGCGCCAGCCGGCGCTGATACGAAGGGAAGGCGAACATCGTCGGGCAAAGGAACACGCGCCCGCCGGTTTCGCGGCGAACGAGCTCCAGGTCCAGCGCGGCGAAGATCGTGTCGTCGGAACCCAGCACGACGAAATCTCCGGGCTTGGAGTCGCGCACCAAGGCGCGGGTGTAGTCGAGCAGTGGATTCTGCGCGGACAAGGACATGGGCCGCAGAAGCAACGGTGCCAAAAAGACCCCGGCCAATAGCGCCCAACCCGCCCACGGGCGAAGCTCCCGCGCGCCGTAGCCCGCCAGCGCGAAAACGGCGATCATGGGCAGAAGGTAAAAGCGCGCGGCGACGGCGCGCGCGTACTCGGGCTCGACGGCGGGCAGCTGTTGGCTGCTGAAAACGAGGAAAATTCCCGCGGACGCGACGAACCACGCCATCCAAGCGGCCAGCTCGCGCCGTTCCTTCCTAAGGAGCGAGGCCGCGCCGAGCGCCGCGAGCCCCAGTCCAACCGGTCCGGCGTGGGTCCACATCGCAGAGGCAAACCAGCCCGCGTGCTCGACGCAACGGGCGAAGTCGAAGCCCCGAGCGCCCAACGCCGGCGCGCCCGCGGCCATGCGCAAGGGACCACCGAGCCCGGTGCGTGCGAAAAGACCCGGAAGATCTCCCCAGCCGTTGACCTCGAAAAGGTTGTAAACGGGGGCCGAGTACGCCAGCCGCGCACCGAGCAGAAGATAGGGAGCGGCGAGCGCCGCGACGGCGATCATCGCGCACGCCGCCGCGAGGTTCGCCGACGGGCGACGCGCGCTCAGCCAAACGGCAAAGGCGGGGAGCAGGAATAAGAAGGTCGGGTGATGGGACAGCCCGAGCCCGAGACAAAAGGAAAACAGCGCGAGCGATCGCGGCTTGCCCTCGCGCGCCCAGTCGGCGGCCAACAAAGCGCAGGCCAAGGCCAGGAGGTCGTTGAGCGCGCGGACCTCGGCCACCAAGGAGTAATACCAGAACAGCGGGGCCAACGCCATCAACGCCGCGCCCGTCAACGAGGCCGCGCGGGACGAGCTGGAACGCTTGAGGTGCAGGAAGAGGAGCGCCGCCGCTCCCGCGGAGAAAATTCCGGAGAGGCCGTTCACCGCCGCTCCGGGATCGCCCCATGGCAGGCGCGACCACAGCCAGCCGAGCGCGGTCTGAAGAGGATAGCCGGGAGGATGGGGTACGGACCATGTGAGCGCCGCCAGCATATGCTGGGGGCTGTCGCCGCCGCCGAAGGAATGCGAGCGCCCGAACCAAAAGATCGTCGCGAAAAAAGCGAAGACGGCGGCGGCGTCGAGCCGTTTCACTTCTTCTCGGCGTAGCGCTCGCGAAACGCGGCGCGCGCGTCGAGGAACCGTCCGGCCCGGATCGCGACGCGGATCTGCCTGGTGACTTCTTCCATGAAGTGAAGGTTATGATAAGAGAGCAGCCGATAGGCGGCCAGCTCCTTGCAGCGCAGAAGATGCCCCAGGTAGGCGCGCGTGTAGCGCGCGCAGACGAAGCAGGTGCACTCCGGGTCGAGCGGGGTGAAATCGCGGCGGAATCGCGCGTTCATCACGTTGTACTTGCCGCTCGAGGCCATGACCTGGCCCGTGCGCGCGACGCGAGTGGGGTAGACGCAGTCCATCATGTCCACGCCGCAGGCGATCGAGTCCCACAGGTCGAGAGGGGTGCCCACGCCCATGAGATAGCGCGGGCGCTCTTCGCGCAGCAATAAGGTCGTCTCCGTGAGCTGGGACCAGGTCGTTTCCTTGTCTTCGCCGACCATGAAGCCGCCGATCGAGATGCCGTCGGCGGGTGACGCGTTGTGATGCTCCGCCGAGCGCTTGCGCAAGGTCGGATGGAGGCCGCCTTGAAAGAGAGGAAAGAAAAGACACTTGGAGCCGGCGGCGCGCGCGGCCGCGACGGCCGGAATCGAGCGGTCATGCCACTTGAGCGTGCGGTCGAGGGCACGCGAGGCCTCCTCGAGCGAGCACGGATAGGGGGGGCACTCGTCGAGCGTCGTCCACGCGTCGGATCCCAGGCCCGCCTGCACGGCGATCACCGACTCAGGCGTGAGTCGGTGCTTAGAGCCGTCGAGGTGCGAGCGGAAGGTCACGCCCTCGTCGTCGATTTCGCGCAGATCGGACAGGCTCAGAACCTGAAAGCCGCCCGAGTCGGTCAAAATGAATCCGTCGTAGTCCATAAACTTGTGCAGGCCGCCGGCCGCTTTGACGGTCTCGACTCCCGGGCGCAGGTACAAGTGGTAGGAATTGGCGAGGATCGCGTTCGCGCCGAGCCGGCGCATGTCGTCGGAGTCGAGCGCCTTCACGCTCGCCTGCGTGCCCACCGGCATGAACACCGGGGTTTCGACGACGCCGTGAGGCGTGATGAGCTTCCCGGCGCGGGCGAGACCGTCTTTGGCTTCGATCGTGAAGGACATAAGTGGGGGAGTGAATCCTACTCCTTTATAAGACTATAAGACCATCGTGGCGTCGCCGAAGGAATAGAGCCGGTAGCCGAGCGAGACCGCCTCTTTATACGCCGCCAGCAAACGCTCCCGTCCGGCGAACGCGGAGGCGAGGAGCAACGGGGTCGAGCGCGGCAGGTGAAAGTTGGTGATCAAGGCGTCGATCGCGCGAAACTCGAAACCCGGCGTGATGTAGAGAGTGCTCTCGCCCGTGCCGGGCCCGAAGCCCTCCGGACGGCGCGCGAGCGTCTCAAGCGTGCGCGTGGTCGTGGTGCCGACGGAGACGATCCGTCCGCCGGCGGCGCGGGCCTCCATCATGGTCTTCGCCTCAGCGGGATCAACTTCATATCGCTCGCCCAACATTTTGTGCAAAGACGCGTCCTCGCTCGTGATCGGGCGGAAGGTGCCGCGACCGACATGCAAGGTCACGAACGCGACCTTCACGCCGCCGGCCTTCAGGGTGTCGAGAAGCTCGGGCGTAAAATGCATGCCCGCCGTCGGCGCCGCGATCGAGCCGTCGTCGCGCGCGTAGACTGTCTGGTAGCGCGCCGCGTCGGCGCGCGAGGCCGTGCGCTTCTTGGCGATGTAGGGCGGCAGCGGCGGCAGGCCGTGCTCCGCCAGGTACGGACGCAGGTCTTGCGTCGCGAATTCGAGGGTGTACTCGCCCTCGTCGTTGAGGCCCGTCACGGTCGCCGTCATCCCGCCGGAAAATTCGAGCTTATGGCCGGCCTTGAAGCCCGAACCCAGCGCCGACCAGGAGTTGGGGGACAGCTCGCGCACTAATAAAAGATCGGCCTTGCCGCCCGTGGACTTTTTACCCATGAGGCGGCAAGGCATGACCTTGGTGCGGTTGAGGACGAGGCAGTCGCCGGGCTTCAGGAAGCGCGGAAGGTCGCGGAAGATCGCGTGCTCCAGAGTGCCGGCGGCGCGGTTTAAAACCATGAGGCG
>JAYTIP010000166.1:0-4077 GCA_043731745.1 Elusimicrobiota bacterium
GGGCCTTCGTCAAGGACTTCCGCGCCGAATGGCGGCCGTACCAGGCGAAGTACTACGAGATGTCCGCCGACGTCCTGGACAAGAAGGCGGCGGGCGAGAAGGATCCGAAGAAGAGCGCGGACCTCAAGGCCGAGGCCCGGAAGATGCGCGCCTCGCCGATGGAGATCAAGCAGATCATCGTCGGCGACCTCGGCCGCTTCGACCGCTGCGTGACCTGCCACGTCGGCATGGACGAGTACACGAATCCGACGCTCAAGAACGAGTTCACGCAGAACCCGTACAAGTCGCATCCGAAGGTGGACGAGGCGCTCGTCAAGGCGCATCCGTTCACCAAGTTCGGCTGCACGGCCTGCCACTCCGGGCAGGGCTTGGCGACGACGACGCACGGCGCCCACGGCTGGATCAAGCATTGGGAGAAACCCATGCTCAAGGGCGTGACGATTCAAGGATCTTGCGTCAAATGCCACGGAAACTTTGAATCCTTGAAAGGCGCAGAGGTCGCGGCGAAGGGCAAGAAGCTGTTCAATGATCACGGCTGCCAGGGCTGCCACGCGATCAACGGCTGGGGCGGCGTCATCTCGGTGGACTTGGGCGACATCGCCGACAAGCCCTTCGAGCGCATCGCCGGCTACAACTTCAAGCGCGTGAAGATCGCGTTCGAAGGCGACAAGGAGCCGCGTGAGCTGCGCGACGAGCACCACGACAGCGAGTGGAATATTCAGAACTGGATCCGCGGCCACTTGGTCAATGATCCCGCCGAGGTCACGCCCAACGACCCCTTTGCGCACCTCAACAAGGAGCCGATCCCGCCGTCGGGCATGGCGAATTACTCCAAGGAGCTCAAGCGCGACGAAGCCGACGCGATCGTCGCCTACCTCTCGGGCATGACCAAGGAAGAAGTCATCCCGTACCGTTACCACGTTCCGGCGCCGCCCGCGCGGGAACCTGCCCTCGCCGGCGCCGCTCACGGTCATTACGTATTCACGAAGTACGGCTGTCAGGGTTGCCACGGCCTCGAGGCCAAGCAGGGCCGCCGCCGCTTCAACGGTTCGAGCAACGCCCAGAAGCCTTACGACGAGAAGATGAGCGAGGCCGAGAAGTTCGAGCAGATGAACCTCGGCGCCGAGCCCACCTTGCCCGACCTGATGGGCACCTACAAGCACGACGAGCTCGTCAAGAAGCTCGAGGCCGGAGTCGCGGCGACGGAAGCCAAGAAGTGGAACCCCGCCGGCCCGATGCCGATGGTGTACATGCCGGCGTGGAAGGGCAAGATCTCGAAGTCGGAGCTGGACGACCTGGCGACCTGGCTGCTCAGCATCGCGAAGAAGGACGACAGCGGATTCTAAGGGAGGATTGATATGAACGGTAAACTGACTTTGTTCGTCGTCGCGGCGCTTCTCTGCGCCGGTTTCTCGGCGCCAGTGCGCGCGGCCGAGATGAGCGAGAAGGAGAAGGCTCTCGCCAACCCGTACCCCAACGACTACGGCCCGGAGACCTTGCCCGACGACGTGGTGAAGGCCTACCCCGCCAACGTCCAGGCCGGCTACAAGAAATTGCTCTCGAAGACCGGCGGCTGCGCGCAGTGCCATTCCTCGGCCCGCCCGCTCAACAGCCGCTTCGTCGAGCCCGAAGGCGGCATGGACGATGCGAAGCAGGACGCCTGGATCGCGAAGGCCAAGAAGGACCAGCCCGACCTGTTCAAGGACGCCACGGTCTGGCAGATCGAGACCAAGGTCTGGAGCCGCTACGTCAAGCGCATGATGAACAAGCCCGGCTGCAACCTGCAGAAGGCCGACGCGAAGTCCATCTACGAGTTCCTGTCCTACGACTCCGCCAAGCGCAAGACCGGCGCCAACGCCGCGAAGTGGGCCGAACACCGCAAGTCTCTCGTCGAGAAGCTCAAGACCGAGAAGCCCGCCCGTTACAAGGAGCTTCAGGAAGCCAAGGACCTTTAATCGATTGGCGGAAGTCACGCGGGCCCTGCTCGTTTACGGCTACGAGCCGAGCGGGCACTCCGCGGCGGCGTTCGCGATCGAAGAGGCCGGCCGAAAGGCCGGCCTCTCTTTTTCCCGGGTGGAAATCGCGGGGGAGCATCATCCCGCGGCGGGCCTGGGCGTGGCGCGCGCCTATCACGGCCTGCTGCGCACCGCGCCTGGACTTTACGGCGCGCTCTACCGCGGCGCATGGGCCCGCTCTGTCCTGCGCGCGGTTCGTTCCGCGTACCTGACGCTTGGCGGCGCGCGCCGCCTGCGCGAGGGCGTGCGGCGCTCGGGGGCGGAGGTCGTCGTGTGCCCGCAGGCCGCCGTCGCGGCGGTCCTGTCGGAAGCGCGACGGCGGGGGGACCTTGAGATTCCCGTCGTCTCCGTGCTCACCGATTACGGCGTGCACCCGTTCTGGACCGTTCCTCCCGGCGACCTAATCCTCGCGCCGACGGACGCCGCCGCGTCGCTGCTCATCAGCCGCGGGGCGCGCGCGGCGGTGACAGGTATTCCCGTCCACCCCGCGTTCAGCGCTGCGCCGGAGCGCGACGCGGCCCGCCGACTGCTGGGTCTGCCCTTGTCCGCGCCCGTCGTCCTCGTCAGCGGCGGGGGGAAGGGGCTCGGTAATCTGAAGAGATGCGTGCACGAACTGCTGCGCGCCCAGCCGCGAGCGACTTTGCTCGTTCTTTGCGGCGTCAACGAACGCCTGCGCGACTCGCTCGCGCGCGCAGAGCGCGTACGCGCATTCGGCCCGCAACCGGCGGCCTTCGTCGCGGCCTTGATGGCCGCGTCGGACCTTCACCTCGGCAAGCCCGGGGGCTTGAGCGCCGCCGAAAGCCTCGCGTCGGGTCTCCCGATGGCGTTGACCTCGTCGTTGCCGGGTCAGGAGGAGGCCAACGCCGCCCATCTCCTGGCGTGCGGCGCCGCCGTCTCGGGCGGAGCTGCCTCCGCCGCAGCACTTCTGTCCGACCGGCCTCGATTGGCTGCGATGCGTGCGGCGGCCCTGCTCGCCGGACGCCGCGACTCGGCCGACCGGGCGGCGAAGGCCATCGCGTCCTTTATCAAAGCCGGAGCTCGGCCTGCTTTTCTCCGATCTTGATTCTTCAGAGGAGGGTTTTGCGCGACGGTTGCGCAAAACCCTCGAGGGAGAAATAAAAATGGGAAAAGCATCCGTCACCCGCCCGAGCGTTGACCGCCCCCGGTGATTCCTGTTACAATGACGGTCATGGCCGCAACCAAGACGAAGCTCGTCTCCGTCGGAGACAAGGCTCCAAACTTCTCCGCCCCCGACGAGACCGGCCGCGCTTGGTCGCTCAAGGCGCTCAAGGGTAAGACCGTCGTGCTGTACTTCTACCCGAAGGACAACACCCCTGGCTGCACGACCGAGGCCTGCGACTTCCGCGATCACTACGACGCGTTCGTTAAAAAAGGAGCGCGCATCCTGGGCGTGAGCCCCGACGCCGCTAAGACCCACGCCGGCTTCAAGGCCAAGCACGGCCTTCCGTTTCCGCTGCTCGTCGACGAGAACAAAGAGATCTGCCAGGCCTACGGCGTCTGGCAGGAGAAGACGCTGTACGGCCGCAAGTTCATGGGCGTCGTGCGCTCCACCTTCGTGATCGGCCCCACGGGCCGCGTCCTGCAGGCCGAGCGCAAGGTGTCCGTGGCCGGCCACGCCGAAGCCATCCTGGAGGCCGTCTAAATGCCCGCTCCCCAGAACGACGCCCGCCGCGCCGCGCTCGTCAAAGGCGCGTCTAAGGCCAAGATTAAAGCGCTCATCGCCCTCGACGCCTGCACCGGCTGCGAAGTCTGCATCGCCGTGTGCCCGGTGCCCCAGTGCATCGAAAAGTTCGGCGACGACGCTCCCGACGCCCGGGGCGTCTACGTCAACTACGACATCTGCATCGGCTGCAATTTGTGCGCCAAGGACTGCCCGTGGGACACCATCCGCATGGTCCCGACCGCGACGGTGGCCGGCGACCAGACCTCGCTCGACTCTCAGCTCAATCACGACCACGGCATCTACCAGAATCCGGAAGTCGTTCCCGAGGAAGTCCGCGGGTTCCTGTCCAAGCCGCCTAAGACCGACCCCGTCGTCCTC
>JAYTIP010000167.1:0-11856 GCA_043731745.1 Elusimicrobiota bacterium
ACCTCGACGGCCTCCGTGCTCGAGGGCGACACGGAAGTCGTGTACGTCTTTCCCGCCACGCCCGATCTGGCCGACGCCCTGACCGCGGCGGCGGCCGATCCCAAGACCTTCCGATCCGTCGACTCTTTGCCCCTCTCCTCAGGCGAGGCGGAGTTCGCGGCGACGGGCAGCCGCGAGGGCGAAACTTTGCTCGCGCTGCGCGCGCGTCTTGAGCATCCGACCACGGGCCGCGTGCGCTCGGGCCTGGCGGCCTACTACCATCTGCGCTGGAAGGGCCAGGACGCGGCCGTCGCGATCATCGGCCGAACATTCGGCGGCCTGGGACGCCTGGGCGCCGTCGCCGAAGGCGAGCGGAACAAAGGCGAGTTCACTGGCCTCGCGATGGGCGGAACCTTCGGCTCGATCCGGTCCGACGCGCGCGGGCGCGCCGTGCTCGACGCCCTGGAGAAAGGCGGCCTGCGCTGGGCGTCGTTCTCCGCGTCGGAGATCGAGCATTGGCCTGAGCTCGTCGCGTACCGCGCCCAGCATCCCGACGGCGTTCGTTGGCTGTCGGCGAATCTCGTTTATTCGACCGCGCCGGCTCAAACCTTGCTGCCGCCCTATGCGGTCTTCACGGCCTCCGGGACGCGGATCGCCCTCGTGGGCCTGACTCCCCCCTGGACAGAGCGGCTGCTCAACGCCAACGGCCTGGGAAATCTCAAGGTCATCGATCTTCATCCCGCGATCGAGCCGCTGATTCCGAAGCTGCGCGCGGAAGCGGATGTGGTCATCATTCTCTCCGACCTTCCAACCACCGACCAGGGACGCCTGGGCGGGCTCGACCGCGGCCTCGACCTCGTCATGGGCGAGGTCGCGGCGTATCAAAGCCGCTCGGCCGCGCCCAAGAGCGTCCTCGAACAGGAAGGCCGCCCGATCTACGATAACGCGTTTCCCTACCTTCACTTCTCCTACCCGGCCCTCAATATGGTCGAGATCACGCGCCGGCCCAACGGCACGGGGGCCGACTGGCGCATCGAGCAGACCGCGACCGTGCTCGACGACACCATCAATCCGGCCGATGGTTTTCCCGAGGGCTCCTTCGAGTCGCTCGGCGTCGGCAACTCGACGGCGCCGGCCTTGCTCCCCGACGCCCGCGAGGTTTTCTCGGTGCGCGAGCGCGCCGGGGGATTCCCGGTCTATGAGGCGCGGGATTTCTGGCTGATGAGCGCGGTCATCCTGTCCGAACGGGCCAAGGCCGAGGCCGGTGTTCTGCTCTCGCCCCGCCTCGGCCTGCGCGCCGTCGGGCCCATTCGCGAGTCTTACGTGCGCGACTGGCTCGCCGTCGCCGATCAGGCCGTCGTCGTCGCCGTTCCCGGAAGCCAGCTCAAGGCGATGATCGACGAAGCGGCCGAGCAGGCGCGGCTCGAGGCCACGGACTCGTTCATCGGCGAGCGGCCGGCCTTCGTCGTCGGCGGCGTCGATGAGAAAAAACGCCAGCGCGGGGCGCCGCTCGACGCGGCCGGGATTTATCGCGTGGCGACCACCCGCGCCGCCGCCGACGCGCTCGGCCTGCCCGGCGGGCGCGAACCGATTCCCGGACCCCCCACGCCGGCGCCCGCGGTTCTCGACGAGTTGCGCGCCCGCGCGGGCAAGACCCCGCCCGCCGAGTACCGCGCCTGGATGACCGGCGCGCCGCTGACCGAGCCCGGCCTATGGCGTCTTAACTTCCGCGATGTCGGCCTCAACCTGCGCCAGACCAAGGTCGTACGCAACGATGACTTCAATCAGGTGCCCAACTCGCGCATCCAAGGCTTCAACGAGCTGCTCATCGGCGGCGTGTTTAAGGCCGACGCGGAGTACCTCAAGCGCGAGTTCAAGTGGACGAATACCGTCGAGGCGGAGTACGCCAAGAGCCGCATCGAGCCGCGCAACGCCCCCGCGACGACCAACATCGCGGCCAACCGCCTCATGCTGCTGACCCTGGGCACGCGACGCGCGGGCCAGATCAAGCAGGAGTGGCTCGCGCGCTCCTGGGGTCCCTCGCTCGGCCTGCAGTACGACGGGGAATTCGAGGCGGCGATCGGCCTCAAGCGCAAGCAGGTCTACAGCATGTTCCCCGGAGTCGAGTTCTTCGACGGCACCTTCATCCGCTCGCTCGAGCTCGCGGGCCTTCTTAAGCGCGATCTCGGCCGCGAGCCGCCGAACACCCAGACCGGTCTGCGCCTGCGCTCGGTCTTCTCGCGCGAGATCGGCCCATCGAAGGCCCTGCTCCAAGGCGAGCTCTGGAATAACTACTTCTTCCTGACCAAGCAGGACACCGCGGGCGACCTGCGCCTCGAGGGCGACTTCAACGTGAAGCTGCGCGTGCCGGTGCGCAAATATCTTTCGATCGCGCCTTACCTCGACTTCTACTGGTTCCAGCTCAAGACGCGGCGAACCTCGGGCTACACCACGACGCTCGGCGTCTCCATCGGCTTCTCGCGTCTTTGGAAGCCCCAGTACGAGTCCTTCTAATGAAAGTCGTTTCTCTGATCGCGAGCTCGACGGAGATCGTCTGCGCGCTGGGCTTAGGTCCTATGCTCGTCGGCCGCTCGCATGAGTGCGACTATCCGCAATCAGTCCGGGGCCTCCCCAAGCTGACGGAACCGTCGATCGACATCGGCGGAACGAGCGCGGAGATCGACCGCCGCGTGCGCGAGTCCGCGCGCGACGCGTTGTCGATCTACCGCGTCGACGACGCGGCGCTCGCGGCACTGGCGCCCGATGTCGTTATCACGCAGACGCAATGCGAGGTGTGCGCGGTCAGCCTCAAGGATGTCGAGGCCGCGCTCGCCAAACGCCTGGGGCTCTCGCCTAAGATCGTCTCGCTTAATCCCGATTCCTTGCCCGACCTGCGCGCCGACATCCGCCGCGTCGCCGCGGCCTTGGGCGCGCCGCTCGCGGGCGAAGACCTCGTCGCCTCGCTCGACGACCGAATGGACCGCGCGGCCGCGCGGGTCAAAGGCCTCCCACGCCGCACCGTCGTCGTCGTGGAGTGGATGGACCCCATCATGTCCGCCGGCAACTGGACGCCCACCTTGGTCGCGCGCGCGGGCGGAGAAGAGCTGTTCGGCGTCGCCGGCCGCCACTCCGGGACGATGACCTGGGACGATCTAAAGGCCGCCGACCCGGCGGTGCTCATCGTCGCTCCCTGCGGCTTCGACCTGGCGCGCACGCGCGCCGATCTCGGGGCTCTGACCTCCCGCCCCGGCTTCTCAAGCCTGCGCGCCGTGCGCGAGGGCCGCGCGTGGATCGCCGACGGCAACGCCTACTTCAACCGTCCCGGGCCACGCGTCGTCGAAACGCTCGAGGCTTTGGTGGAAATGATCCACGAGCGGACCGGCGTCGGGCGTCTCGGGGCGGTTTACGAGCCGTTGACGGCGCGCTAGCGGCCGGCGACTTCCAGCCCGGAAGGATGCTGCGACGAGGAAGGCGTCTTGCGGATCTTTTCGATCAGGTCCTTGCCGACGATGTCGTTGAGCGACTTCGCGTAGATGGGCTCGAGAGCCTTCTGGAACGCGACGCGCGCGGGTTCGGACAGATAAACGGGGCGCATGCCCTTGGCCATCATCTCGCGCTTCGTCTTCTCGTTGAGCTCGATCGTGCGCGCGCGTTCGATGCGCGCCGCCGTCGTGGCGCTGTCGCGGATGAGCTTCTGGTACTCAGCCGGCAGGCTGTTCATGAACTTCGAGTTGACGTAGGACACGCTCACCAGGTAGGTGGAGTTCATGACGCTCACATCGTTGAAGGTGGACTCGAGGTGAGCCTCGTGCACGCGGCGCCAGGTCAACACGGCGGCGTCGAGCTCTCCGGTCTTGGCCTTGTCGGCGATCGTTGAGAGCTGGTTCTGCAGCGCGACCGGCGTCGCGCCGAGGGCGGTCAGCCAGGCCACGTTGACGGGGTCGCCGAAGCATCCGACCTTCAGCCCCTTAAGGTCCGCGGGTCCGCGGATCTCGCGGTCGAGCGTCGCCACGCCCTGGGCGCCGCCGCTGTAGGTGAACGCCAGGCCCTCGAGGTTTTTGTCCTTGAGTCCGGCGAGCAACTGCGGTCCCATCGGCCCTTCGAAGACGCCTTCGAGATGCAGGTAGCCGTTGAAGAGGTACGGGAGGTCGAAGGCCCACAGACGGTGATCGAGTTCGCCCATCACGTTGGTGAATGAGTGGCCCATCTCGCCTTCGCCCGCCGCGACCTGGCGCGCGATCGACGGAGTCTCCCGGCCCTGCGTGCTGTCCCACGGATTCTTCGCGGGAACGATGACGACTTCGATGTCGCCGTGGCTTCCCGTCTCAACCGACGCCTTGAAGGCGCGGGCCGCGTCCTCGAAATAGTCCAGGTTGTAGTGGCCGATGAGCCAACGCACTTTGTACTTGGCGGCGTGGGCCGGAGATGCGGACCCGAACGCGGTCACGAACAAGAACGCCAGGGCCAAACCGGACTTGAGGGAAGCCTTCATAATGTTCTCCTTCCTGGGAATCGGCATACTATAACAGCCGTTTGCGATAAAATCAATATCAATAAATCGTTATTTTAAAATGATATTTCCGACTCGCGCTTTGAGGCGAAGCGCCCACTCATTTTTCGGTTCAACGGCCAAAGCGAGCTTGACGAGCTCCTCGACGCCGGCGGGATCTCCGAGCTCCAGACGATATTGGGCGGCCGCGCAGTAGGCGTAGGCGGGCGTCAGTCCGGCCACGGAGTGGCGCTGCGAATCGAGCCGCCGTATGGCGTCGATGGAATCCGCCTCGACGTCGAGCGAGCGTCCGAGACTCAGCGACGCCCGGCGCTCGTCGCCCAAAGAAAACCAAAGCTCCGCGAGCTCCCGGTCGGCGGCCGCCTGCTGCCACAAAGGCGCGCGGGGAATCGCCGACCAAAGGCGGGCGGCGGCGGCGACGGCCGCCTCCGGCCGTTTGGCGTCGCGCTCGAAGACGACCAGGTCGCGCAGCGCCTCGAGGCCCGAGGGATCGCGCTCAAGCGCGCGCTTGACCGCCTCCTCGCTCGCCGGCTTGGGCTCGGCCGGCACGGGAGCGGCGGGCGCGAAGCGCCGCAGGCCGGCCAGCTCCGCCGTCGACAGCCGTCCTCGAATGCGCGCCAACATCCCGAGCGCGGTCACGTCCATCGGATTCTGAGCGAGGGCGCGCGCCAGGACCGCGGCGGCGCGTGAGGGTTCATTGAGCACGAGCCAAAGCCGGGCGCTCTGCCGCTCAGCGGAAGGGCGCAGCCACGCGGGCTTGGCGATGGCCGCGCGCTCGGCTCGCTCCGCGTAAGGCAGCGCTTCGGACTTCTGCGCGATGCGCAGCCGGACGGCCAGGTCCAGAGCGTCGCGGTCGTCGGGCGCCAGTGCGAGAGCGCTCTCGACGCTCGTCCGCGCGCCCGCGCGGTCGCCCAGATCGTCGCGCATCGCCGCGGCGAGGGTGAACGCCGCGGCGCGACCCGCGACGGAGCCCTTCTCGTTGTGCGCGGCCCGCTCCGCGAAGGCGACGCTGTCCGCGTCAGGGCGCGAGCGCTTCGCCACGGCGACGAGCCGGGGCAGGTCCGGATCCTGCGGCAGAATCGTGAGCGCCCGCTTGAAGTCGCGTTCCGCGCCGGTAAAATCTCCGACGCGCAAGCGCGCATCGCCCGACTGACGCAGGATCTTGGCCAACCGGGCGGGAGCGACGCCGGGAGCGGCGATGATCCGCTCGGCGCAGCTCAACGACAACCACGGCTCGCCGTCGTTCATGATGTCCACCAGCCGGTCGAGCGCGTCGAGGTCGCCGGGGACCAACGCCGACAGGTCCATCAGATTCATGACGGCGCCTTCTTCGTCTCCGAGATCGAGGTGCTCCTGGGCGGAGCGCCTCAGCGCCTCGGCGCGCGCCTCGTCAGGAAGGCGCGCGGCGGTGCCGGCGTCCTTGAACCGCTCGCGGATCGCGTGAACGCTCTTTTCAACCGACGCCGGATCGAGCGCCGCGGATATTTTCAGCACCGGCGCGTCGACGCTCTGGGCCTTCGCGCCGGCGGAGACGACCAATTGCGGGTCGAAGCGATTGATCGCGCTCGCCGGCACGGACTCCCCCAACCGGGACACGACGACCAGATAGGGCAGGCCCACGGCGCCGGAGTTCAAAGCCCGTTCCAGCGCGATCTCCTGATTTTCGCCGCCGGCGGAGAGGTAAAGGACGCGGCGATAAGCGGCGTCGCCCGCACTCGCGCCCGAAGCCGCCAGAAAAACAAACGCCCCGATAAGGAATCGTCGCATGGTCCGGGTACTATAGGAACATTCACTTCGATGCGCTAGCCGTAGGCCCTCGGTCCCAAATCCCCCTGGGCTTTATGCCGGGGAAAAACGGCCGCCACCCCTCGCCGCGCCGGGCCCGCTCCTCGCTAGAATGAACTCGTGACCGCCGCCTGGCTCTTCGTCCTGCTGTGCCTGCCCGCCCGCGCCGCCGTCGTGCGCGCGCCGCTGGGCGAGATTCCCGGCCTCGGCGGCGCGGCGGCCGTCTACGCGCCCTCGTTCGTTCCCGTTCTGCCGTCTTACCTGAGCGTCGCCAATCCCGCCGACGGCCTTCTGCTCGCCGACATCGTCCGCGCGGCCCAGGCCTCGCCGACGGCGATGGCGGTGCTGGCGCAGATCGAGCAAACCGCCGCGAAGCGCCGCCGCCCGATCGCCGTCGAGATCGTCGCGATGAAGGAGAGCGGCGCCTATAACCTCGACACGGGCGTTCTCAGCCTGCGCCGCCGCGACATGGCCGAAGGCCCGCGCGCGAATGTCTCGACGATCATCCACGAGCTCCAGCATCTGCTTCAGAGCGGACGGACCCTTCCCTCCGACCTGCTCGAGACCGAGCTCGAAGCTTATGTCGTGGACTTCCGCGTCTCCCGCGAGATGAACGACAAGCCCCCGCGCGGTTCCTACGACGCGCGCGCGCAGGCCGCGTTCAAGCGCGGGCTCGAGCCCTTCATGGGGTTCCTGCGCCGGGAATACCCCGAGGACGCCCAGCTTCACAAGACGCGCTCAAAGGACTACGAGTCACGCCTGCGCGGGGAGCTGGCGGCCTCCGAGTCCCGACGCGCGGAGCTCGCGGTCGAGCGCGCCGAGCGCGTGCGCGTGCTCGAGCAAATGCGCGCGCTCGGCCACGCGCCCTCCGAGCTCGGCGCCTACGAGCGCGACTCGATCGGGCCGCTCGACGCCGCGCTCGACGCCCTCGACCGCGCGATCGACTGGGCGCGCAAGGACATCGCCATACTCGCCGATCCGCAAACGCGGGCGAAGGCGCGCGCGTACGCGCGCTCCGTCGTCCGCCGCGCCCGCGCCTACCAGAAAATATTCGCGCGCGACTAAACGCCGCCCGTCAGGTCCGCTTCGAAAAGAATCTCGTACGCGTGACCGAACGGCGCGGGCTTGCTCGCGTACAGGCTGAGCTTCGTCACCGGCCGCCGCAGGCCGAGCAACGGCTCGGCTATAAGAGCGGAGACGAACCCGGCCGGAGCGACGGCCTCGCGGTTTCGCCCCAAGGTCATGTGCGGCGTGTAGGGTCGCGGCTCGTCGCGGCCGACGAGGCCCGACGCCTTCTCAAGCGCCTCCTTGCCCTCGGAGACCCCGATCCACACCACGCGCGATTCCTCCGGGGAGTCGAACGCGCCGACGCCTGAGTAAACGACCTCGAACGGCGGCGTTTGCGCGGCGGCGCGCGTCATCAGCTCTTGAATCTCGGGTATTTTCTCCTCGGGCGTCGCGCCGAAGAACCGCAAGGTCACGTGCATGTCGCGCGGGTCCACCCAACGGAAGCTGCCGCCGGCGCGGCGCAGGCGCGCGACGGCCTCGGCCGCCGCCGATTTGATCTCTTCGTCCGCCGCAACCGCGATGAAAAGCCGCATAAGAGATAAACTATACCCATGAAAGCCGTCCTCACGCGAGTGCTCTCCGCCTCCGTCGCCCTGCGCGACGGCGCCCACGCGGGCGAAACCCGCGCCGTCGGCCCGGGCTATCTCGCGCTGCTCGGCGTCGGCCACGAGGACGACGAGGCCGCGGCGAAAAAGCTCGTCGACAAGATTCTCGCGCTGCGGATTTTCTCCAACGCGGAAGGGAAATTCGACTCGTCGGTGCTCGATGTGAAGGGCGAGATTCTTCTGATCTCGCAGTTCACCTTGTACGCCGGGCTCAAGGGCGGCCGCCGTCCCGACTTCACCGCCGCCGCGCGTCCGGAAAAAGCCGAACCGTTGTACCGCCGCGTCGCGGAACTGCTCGCCGGCTCCGGCCTCACCGTGCGCACGGGCGAGTTCGGCGCCCACATGGCCGTCGAGTCCGTCAACGACGGCCCCGTCACGATCCTCCTCGACACCGCGCAGTTCTGACGCGGCCGGCTCCTCATATTTACAATTTGTGTTCTTTTCATTGAGGACTTCCAGTTGATCGCCATCAATTACATAGGTTGACCGTTCTCATCGGGCCGACACGACTCCTACATCTATACTGTAGGGGCAATGAACACCAAGTTTAAGTTCGCTCTTCTTCCCCTGATTCTCGCCGCCTCGGCCTCGGCCCAAGTGTCGATCCTTCCCGGCGGACGCGGCAACCTCTACATCGGCAACGCGATCAACCTCCCCGGCCCCGCGGCCAATGTCGTCATCAGCCCGCGCATCAGCCTGCCCGCGCCGCTCCTGAGCCCGACCGTCGCCCTCACGCTTTCTCCCGCGCCGCTCGCCGGTACGGCCGTGATCCCGGCGCTCCCCGTCGCTCTCCCGGTCTCTTTGCCCTCCGCCCTTCCCGCGATGCGCCTCAACGCGCAGAGCGTCGCGGTCCCCGCGGCACTCATCGCCCGCTTCGCTCCCGCCGGCGCCAAGGACGAGGCCCCCGTCAAAGATAAGATCGCCCAGCGCGAGAAGCTCGACAACATCTTCGACGGCCGCCGTCAGCCCGTCAAGCCCGGCGAAGACGAGCTCGGCCCGGTCCGCTCCGGCCGCCACGTCAGCCTGCCCGAGAACGACCTCGAGCGCGAGATCGGCGCTTACTGACCTCGGAAGTATTAGACTTCGTCTAGGACGAGGTCAGTAATTCCTTCATAAACGACTTCCCGCTGGAATGAAAGAAGGGCCTCGCGCGAGCGAGGCCCTTCTCTTTTAACGGCGGCGTGAACTCCTACCAGGAATACTTGACCGTATAGGTCACGACGGCTTCTCCGTCCTTCTTGACCGTGACCGGGAACTCGACGGTCTGGGCGTCCTTCTTAACCCACTTCGTCGACGACTCGACGATCTTCCAGTTCGTCCAGCGGTACAGATGCTCGACGATGTTGACCGTGGCCTCGGACTCCTTGTGGTTGCGGATCTTGATCTCGAAGGTCTCTTCAAAGCGCCGGCCCTTGAAGTCGGACGAGAAGTTCGTGCGCTTGCGCTCGCCGACGATGTCGAACGCCTCGCCCATCTTCACGCGCACCTTCTCGTCCTTGGGCGTGTGGTCGATCGCGTCCTCGCCCGCGAGCTGCAGCGAGCCGTCGTCGTCTTTCTTGTAGACTCGGACTCGACCCTTGGGGAGCGGAATGCCCAGACCCTCGGACTTCTTGTTGTCGAGCTCAAAATACACCGTGACCTTCTTGCCCGACGCCGTGCCGTAGTTCGGGTCCCAGTAACCGGACTCGCCGTAATAGCTCCACTGCGCGCCCTCGACCCCGTCGTAGGTGAACAACTTGCGCACCGGCACGCCCGCGGCGGACGCCATCTCCACCTGCTTCGAGGAGTTCTCCGCGAGCGTCGTGAGGCGGCCGAGCGAATACATGTGGTACTCGAAGAAAGCCGCCTCGCTCATACCCCCGCTGGCCTCATCCAAGCGCATGGACTTCGCCGCCGCCATCGCATACATGCGCCCGGGCGCTTGCGGAACCGGCGCGCGGTGCACGTCGCCGGCGACGAGCTTGAGCTTGGCGTCCTTGTAGGTGGCACCCGAGTTGTTCGAGACGGTCACCCACGCATTTAAGTCCGCCTTCGCGTCGTCCTTGTCGATGACGAGCACGTAGTCCGCGTTCCACGACATTCCCGCGGTGAGATATGAAATTTCGCCCTGATGCTCGCCCGCTTTCTTCGAGTTCAGTAGCCACATCAAGGTCGGCTTCGTGAGCAGGCCCTCGGGCAACTCAGGCAAAATCGCCTCGCCCTGCGGATTGAGGACGAGCTTGTCGCCCACCTTCATGATCCGCCCGCCGGAGGAAGAGAGCAAGGTCCCCTTGATGACTTCCTTCTTATCGCCGTTGAAGCCGTAGCGCTGAAGCTCGATCTCCTTGCCCACGTAGCGCGACAGGATTTTCTCCTGGCTGATGAGGTCGTATCGAAAATCCTGCTCGATCACCGACACGGCCTCCGGCGCGGTGAGGGACTTGAAGTGCACGCTGGTGGGATCGATTTGCGCGGCCACATCAACGACCTGCACGGAGTTCACGCCGTTCTTCAGCGTAAAGGGCCGGGTCTCCTTGATGAGCCCGAGGTTCGAATTGTAAACCGTCACTTCCAAAGCGGAAGCCGGCGCGACGAAAGCGAGCGACAACAAAACCGCAAGCGATTTTTTCATGTTAATCCTCCAGCCCCTTGCGACCCACGCCATCCTAGGATAGTTTCCGTCCCGGTGTCAGGCTTTGCGTTTTGCGTTTCTTTCTGGAGATACGCAAAACGCAAAGCCTGACACCTTGCGGACGCCTTGCGTTCGAACGGGCGTTCGACTATACTGAAAGCATGTTCGTCGCGAGCGAGGATTACGACGATGTCGGGCTACGGCTCGACGAGCGGCTGATCAAACGGCCGGCGGCGACCTTTTTCATGAAGGCGGCGGGCTCGACGCCGGACGCCGACGTTAAGGACGGGGACCTGCTTATCGTCGATCGCGCGGAGCCGCCCGCCCCAGGCAAGGTCGTCGTGGCGGTCGTGCGCGGCGAGATGGTGACGCGCCGCCTGCCTCCCGGCTGGCGCGAAGACGACGGGCTCGAGGTGTGGGGCGTGGTGCTGTTCGTGGTACGGGCTCCCTGATGCCCGCCTTCGCGCTCGTCGACTGCAATAATTTTTTCGTCTCCTGCGAGCGCGCGTTTCGTCCGGAGCTCGAGACGCGGCCCGTCATCGTGCTCTCCAACAACGACGGCTGCGTGATCTCGCGCTCGGAGGAGGCGAAAGCGCTCGGCGTCGGCATGGGCGTGCCCTTTTTCGAGGTACGCGCGCTCGTCGCCGAGCACATGATCGTCTACCTCTCCGCCAATCACGAGCTGTATGTCGACATGTCCAAGCGCGTGTCGGCGGTCTTAAACCGCCACGCACCCGTCGTCGAAAACTACTCGATCGACGAGTCCTTCTTGACCTTCCCCGACGACGCCGGGCTCGCGGATCGCGCCCGGGCCGCGCGCGAAGAAATCCGCCGCTGGACCGGCCTGCCCGTCTCGATCGGCCTGGCTGCGACCAAGGCGCTCGCCAAGCTCGGCTCGGATAAAGCAAAGCGTGGAAGCGGCGTGATGTCCTTACTCGATCCCGAGGTCCGCGAGGCCCTCTTAGAAGAAACGCCGGTGACCCACCTGTGGGGCATCGCGAAGCGCTCCGCCCTGCGCCTGGCGCCTCATGGCGTGCACAGCGCCGCGGACTTCGCGCGCCTGCCCGACGCGGTGATTTTAAACACCCTCGGCGTCGGGGGCCTGAAGCTCGCGCACGAACTGAGAGGAATCTCCTGCCTGACCCTGGCTGAGGTCCCGGCCGAGCGTCAGTCGATGACGGTGTCGCGCTCCTTCGCCAAGCCCGTGTACTCGCTCGACGCGCTCAACTCCGCCCTCGCCGTCTTCGTCGCGCGCGCCGCCGAGCGCGCGCGGCGCCACGGTCTGCGCGCGGGTCAAC
>JAYTIP010000168.1:0-9300 GCA_043731745.1 Elusimicrobiota bacterium
GCCTCGACGCTCTTGAGCTCGCCGGCCGCGGCCTTCGCGACGACGGTCTTCATGAGCGCCTGGAAATCCGGGCCCTTCGCGACGAAGTCGGTCTCGGAGTTGATCTCGATGATCGCGCCGGACTTGCCGTCGATCTTGAAGGCCACCGCGCCTTCCTTGGTGGCGCGCGTGGACTTCTTGGCTGCGTCCGCCATGCCCTTCTTGCGAAGGACGACGAGCGCCGCGTTAAAATCGCCCTTCGCCTCGTCGAGCGCGCGCTTGCAGTCCATCATGCCCGCGCCAGTTTTCTCGCGGAGCTCTTTGATCAGCTGAGTGGAGTCGACGGTGGGCATATTAATTGGCGGCCTCGGCGGCAGGTTCTTCGGTCGCGTAAACGACATCCGCGGTCTGGGCGACCTCGGCGGTTTCAGCGGCGGCGGCGGCGAGCATCTGCTGCTCGGCGGCGGCGACGGACTCCGACGCCTGGGCGGCCGCGAGGATGCCGCGGCCTTCGTTGACGGCGTCGGCCACGAGCGCGCAGAACAGCTTGATCGAGCGCGCCGCGTCGTCGTTGCCCGGGATCGGATGGTCGATCAGGTCGGGATCACAATCGGTGTCGCAGACGGCGACGATCGGAATACCCAGCTTGCGGGCTTCCTGAACCGAGAGGTCCTCTTCCACGGGGTCGACGACGAACACGACGTCGGGGAGGGTGTTGAGGCCGCGCAGGCCGGAGAGGTTGCGCTTGAGCTTCGCGAGCTCCTTATTGAGGCGGGAGACTTCCTTCTTGGGGAGAACCGCGAAGATGCCGTCGGTCTGCCACTTCTCGATTTCCTCGAGGCGCTTGACGGACTTGCGCAGCGTCGCGAAGTTCGTCAGCGTGCCGCCGAGCCACTTCTCGGAGACGTAGGAGGCGCCGCAGCGCTCGGCCTCGGTCTTGAGAATGTCCTGGGCCTGCTTCTTCGTGCCGACGAAGAGGAACTTCTTGTTGGCGGCGGCGGCGTCGGAGACCCACTGCGCGACCTTCTTGATCTCCTTGGCCGTCTTCTGGAGGTCGATGATGTGGATGGCGTTGCGTTCGCCGAAAATAAAGCGGCCCATCTTGGGGTTCCAGCGGCGGGTCTGATGACCGAAATGCACGCCGGCTTCCAGCATGGCCTTCATTGACACGTTGATCATGAGCGGATGTCTATCCTCCAGGAATTGGTGCGAGTGAAAATAGTAGCAAATCTCCGACGATTAAACCACCGCCTAGGACTTTGAGGGCGCGGATTTAGCGGCAGGATCGGGAAGAGTCTTGGCGTAGTCACGCCACGCGGGCTCGAGAGCGAGCATCCGCGTGAGGCCCTCGGCGACCCCGATCGGGGGAACGCGCGGGACGGCGCGCCGGACTTTGTCCGTGATCAGACTGCTCTCTTTAGGTCGCGCGGCCGGAGCCTTGAACTCGCCGGCGGGCACGCCCACGATCAAGGACTCGTCGAGGCCGAAGGCGCGCGCGGCGCGCGCGGCGAAATCGCGCCGCTCGATTTCCTCGGCGCCGACGGCGTGGAAAATCCCGCCGGCCCCGGCCTCGACCAAGGCCACGGTGATCTCCGCCAAATTCTCCACATAGGTCGGATTGTAGCGCACCCCGTCCGCAACCCTCATCTGTTGGCCGAGGGCGAGTTTGGCGCGCAACTGGAGCACGAAATTCTTGGGCTCCCACTGCCAACCGTACGCGCCTGAGGTCCGCAGAACCAGATTTCGGGGGTCGGCGGCGAGCACACCCGCCTCGGCTTCCGCCTTCTGTCGGCCGTACTCGTTGATGGGGCACGGAGCGTCTTCCTCTGTATAGGTTCCTTTGACCCCGTCAAACACATAGTCCGAGGAGTAGAAGATCATGCGCGCGCCGAGGTCCTTGCAGGCGCGGGCCACATTGAGGGTTCCCTTGACGTTGACCTCGCGGGTTTCGGCAGGGTGGAGCTCGCAGTAGTCGACGAAGGGGTTGGCGGCGGGCACGGCGACCACGGTGGGCCGGTGGGCGCTCAGCAGGGCCCGGACCTGGCTTTCCTCGCGCATGTCCAGCTGCAGGAAGCCGCCCGAGGCATGACAGTGGTATGTTGCCGCGGTGACATCGGTACCTTTGGCCTTCCAGGCCCGAACCAAAGAGTTGCCGACCAACCCCGTGCCCCCGACGACTAAAACCTTGTCTTTCACCCTCGAATGCTAGCAAATAACGAGCCTATTGCGTTATTTGGCCAAAATGGCCCCCTTGGGGGGGTCGGAAGACCCAGGCGGACTAAGAGGGTCAAAGTTATACTTGATCATCGACCAGAAAACGATCCGCCGCACCGGTGCCTTGACGGCCCTGGCCCTCGCCTCCGGATTCCTGCCGGCCCAGGCCCAGGACCCCCGCACCCGCAAGCCCACCGCCATGGGAGAGGCCAATATGGCCGTGGCGTACCCCGCCGCCGCCCTGTTCGATGCCGCCAAGGTGCGCCCCGCGGCCGTGCTTGCTCCCGAGTCTCAACGCTTCGAGCAGGTCGGCTCCCCGAACAAGCGCCTTGAGCCCATGTACAACCGCCCCAAGGTCGGCGACCTTCACCAGCAGCTCGTCGTGCCGGTGCCCAACGAGACGCCCGCCTACCGCCGAACTTTTAAGATCATGCTCGCCAATCCCGAGAAGACCGACAAGTACGACGAGATGATCCTGCGCTACTCGCGCATCTACAAGCTCGATTCCCGCCTGCTCAAATCCATCATGGCCGCCGAGTCCGAGTTCGATCCCAAGGCCGTCTCGCCCTCCGGCGCGCGCGGCCTCATGCAGGTCATGCCCGTCACCGCCCAGGGCGTCGGAGTGGCGCCCGGCAAGCTCAACGATCCCGCCTCGGGCGTGAAGGCCGGCGCCGCCTACATCCAGGACCTCTTCAAGGCCGCGTGGCGGATCTTCAAGCTCAAGGGCGTGCGCTACACCGACGCGCCCATGTGGGTCGTGCAGCGCGTGATCGCCGCCTACCACGCCGGCCCCAAGTTCCTCACCAAGCTCAATCTGTACCCCAGCACCCGAGCGTATGTGAAGAAAGTCGTCCTCTTCTACCACTCGAAGGTCACCGACCTTCGCCGCCCGGCGGGCGCCCAGCTGGAACTTCCTTCCTACAACGACGCCGTGACCCCGACCGGGACGATGTACTAAGATAGTCGGGATGCGACCGATCCTCGGCGTCTTCCTCCTTCTCGCCGCCTGCGCGGGCCCCAAGCCCTGCACGCGCACATTATGCGTCGACACGCTCGACGGCACGATGCGCCTCGACGGCTGGAACAGGAGCGTGACCGCGACCGCGACCTCGCCCAAGCCGCCCGTGATGAGCGACTCGACGGTCACGATGGTCTACGGGACGGCGCAATTCCATCAGGGCAAGACGGTCGTCGTCGCCTCGGAAGGCTCGTCGTTCAAATTCGAACTTTCCACTCGCGCGGTTTCCTCGATCGCGGTCTCCTCCGGCTCCGTCACCGTCTCCGTCGACTCCGCCACCCCCGTCGCCCTCACCCCCGGCGCACCTTACTACCTGCGCAACAAATAGGGGTCTGACCCCGAGTTGTTGCGCTTCTCTTTTGCTTAAATAGGCACGATGAAAAAAGCGCTGATCACGGGGATCACGGGACAGGACGGATCTTACCTCGCCGAGTTCCTGCTCAAGAAGGGCTATGAGGTGCACGGCATCAAGCGCCGCGCGTCGCTGTTCAACACCGACCGCATCGACCATCTCTTCCAGGACCCGCACGACAAGAAGCTGCGCTTCATCCTGCACTACGGCGACATGACGGACACCTCGAGCCTGCTGCGCGTGCTGCAGATCGTCAAGCCCGACGAGATCTACAACTTGGCCGCCCAAAGCCACGTCGCCGTCAGCTTCCAGGAGCCGGAGTACACGGCCAACGTCGACGCGCTCGGGACCTTGCGCCTGCTCGAAGCGATCCGCACGCAGGGCTGGGGGAAGAAGACCAAGTTTTATCAGGCCTCGACCTCGGAGCTGTTCGGCAAGGTGGCCGAGACGCCCCAGCGCGAGACCACGCCCTTCTACCCGCGCTCGCCTTACGGCGTCGCCAAGCTTTACGCGTACTGGATCACCGTCAATTACCGCGAGGCTTACGGCATGTACGCGTGCAACGGCATCCTCTTCAACCACGAGTCTCCGCGCCGCGGCGAGACCTTCGTGACGCGCAAGATCACGCGCGGCCTGGCGCGCGTCAAGCTCGGCCTCGACGAGAAGATCTGGCTCGGCAACCTCGACGCGAAGCGCGACTGGGGACACGCGCGCGATTTCGTCGAGATGATGTGGCTCATGCTCCAGAAGCCCAAGCCCTCCGACTATGTGGCCGCCACCGGCCGGCAGAACTCCGTGCGCCAGTTCGTCGAGGCCGCGGCCTCGGAGCTCGGTTTCGACTTCGTCTGGAATGGCAAGGGTGCGGCGGAGAAGGGCATCGACCGCGCCACCGGCAAGGTCATCGTCGAACTCGACCCGCGCTACCTGCGCCCGACCGAGGTGGACACCTTGCTCGGCGACGCGCGCAAGGCCGCCAAGGAACTCGGCTGGAAACCGCGCGTGAGCTTCGACGAGCTGGTGCGCGAGATGGCGCGCGAGGATCTGGCCGTCGCCGAGCGGGAGTCGCTCGTCAAAAACGCTGGCTACACCAGCCCTCGTCGCGCTGCTGACTAACTGTCAGCTCTGGATGTAGACGAAGACCGCCACGACGACGGCGACCACGGCCACGCTGATCGCCACATAAAGGAGCAGGCGGATCTCCTCGTCCCATATAAACGACGCGCGGCGCGCAGAGGATTCCGCGACGGGCGCGGCCGCAACGGCCGTCGCCGGGACCGGCACGGGGGTTGGAACCGGCGCGGGCTTGGGCGGAGGCGTGAGGTAGCCCTCGACCTCGCGCGCGATTTCACGGCGGCGGGCCTCGCCGATCTCGTGGCCTTTCTGGACGGCGTCGTCGACGGGCGCGGGGGGCGGCATCGCTCGTTGTCCGCGCGTCTCGCGCTCGGCCTCGACATCGGCGTAGAGACGCGCGCGTTCCTCATCGAGCGTGTGGCGCATTTCGGCGATCTCTCGGTCGGAGCGGGCGCGCAGTTCCGCCTTCAGTTTTTCGGCCTTTTGGCGGAGCTGCTCGCCCTCGGTGGCGATGCGGCGCATGCCCGCGGCCAGGTCCTTCTGCATACGCTCGGCCTCGACGTCGAGACGGATCTGGGTTTCGTGGGACTTCTCGAACGCCTCGACGCCCTCGCGGCGCACCTGCTCGGCCGCCTCGAGCGCGTCGGCCATTTTCTTTTCGTCGGCCGCGCGGCGGTCGTCGTAGGTCTTCTGCAATCCTTCGATGACCGCCTGCAAGCGCCGGTTCTCGTCCTCACCACGGCGCGTGAGAAGGCGCGATTGCTCAAGCGACGCGGACGACCCCGAGAGAGAGCGGCCCAGCTCCTCGATGCGCGCGCGCGCGGCGAGCAGCTCCGCGTCGGTCTTCTGCACCTTCGCGCACAGCCCGTCGAAGTCGGCCCGGATCTCGGCGGTCGAGGAGACGATCTCATCACGCTCGGCGCGGACTTTGTCGAGCTCGGCGCTCACCGCGTCGATGCGCTCCTGGGACTCGCGGCGCAGGGATTCGGACTGAGCGGCGGAGGACTTCTCGAGCGATACGCGCGCCTCGCGCATCTCGCGCGTGAGGCCGTCGACGCGGGCGTCGGCGGCGGCAAGTTCGAGCTGGAGCTTTTCGAGGCGCGCGGTGGCGGCGTCGAGCGACGAGCGCTGAGAGGCGGCGGCCTCGGCGGCCTCCTCGCGCGCGACGCGGGCCTGCTCGAGGTCGCCGCGCAGGGACTCGATGTGGGCTTCGTGACCGGCCGTCTTCTGACGTAGCTGGGAGAGGCCGCGGCGCGCGGCGGTGAGCTCCTCGTCGCGGCGGCGCGCCTCGGCGGTCAACGCCTCGGCTTTTTCCGTGACGATTCGGGCCTCTTCCCTGACCGTCGCGAGCTCGGCTTCGACGCGCGAGGCGGTCTCCTCGGCGCCGGTCGCGCGGGAGAGCAAAGTGGCGCGCTCGCCGAGCAGCCGCTTGACCTCGCTCTCGAGCTCCGCCAGGTGCGACGCGCTCGAGGACTCGACGCCCGAGAGGTGCTCCTCGAGCTCCATGCGGCGGGCGCGCTCGGCTTCCAACGCGGCGCCGAGCTGGGCGCGGGCCTCGGCGGCCACCTTGAGGGTTTCGTCGAGCTCGCGGGCCAGAGAAGTCGAGGACGCGGCTTCGCGGTGCAAAGATGAAGCCGTCGCCTGAAGCTCGTCGACGCGTCCCGTCAGCTCGCGCAGGCGTTCGCGCAGGCGCTCCTTGGACTTGAGCTCGGTCTCGAGCTCGATCGAGCGCGCGCGCAGGCGCCGTTCGAGCTCCTCGACGCGCACTTCCAGGCGTACGGCGTCGAGGGAGTCCTCGTCCTTGGGGAGGGGGGCGTGCGTGGGCGCGTCGACTGGTTTAGGAGCCTGGTCGTCCACGTTCCATCTCCTTGCGCAGTAGGTCGAGCGCCTCGGACTGCTCGCGCCAGCGGTCGCTCACCGCGCGGCGGGACGCGTCGATCTCGTCTTCGAGCTTGGCGCGCGCGTCCTCGAATTCGGCGCGCATGCGGGCGCGTTCCTCCTCGAGCGCGGCGTCGCGGCGGGCGACCTCGGCCGCGAGGCGCGCGAGCGCCTGCGCTTCGGCGCGGCGCGCGGACGCGGTCGCGGCGTCGGCGCGCTCCCGCTCGTCCTTCGTCGACGCCGCCAGGCGCGCGATCTCGACGCGCATGCGGTCGCGGTATTCGGCGAGAGCGCCCACGGCCAGGCGAGCCTTCTCGCCGGCGGCGGCCTCCGCGCGCCGGGACGCCTCGAGCGCTCTCTCGGCGTGCTCCGCGTGCGCGCGCGCGGACGAGAGGCCCTGCGCGTACGCGGTCTGTCCCTGCTCGCGGGCCTCGCGCATCGCGGCGGCCCGGGCCTCGTCGATCGTGGCTTCGACCTCGGCGACGCGCGCGGCCGAGCGGCGGCGCGACTCGCGCGCGAGCTCGAGCTCGCGCTCGGCGCGCTCGCGCTCTTCGTTGAGCTTCGCGCGCTCCTGGCGCAACTCGACTTCCAGGCGCATCGGCAGCTCGGCCTCGAGACGGCGCGCGCGTTCGATGGCGCGTTCACCTTCGGCGAGCCGCGCCTCGGCGCGTTCGAGCTGGGCGGCGACCTCGGCCTGGACGCGCGAGCGCTCGGAGGCGAGCGCCTGCGCGGCGGCGTGTTCGCGCGCCTGAGCCCCGGCGGCCTCGTCGCGCGCCGTCGCGGCTTCCTCGGCCAGGCGGTGGGCCTCGCGTTCGTAGGCCGCGGCCGTCGCGTTGAGCGTGCGATACTCGCCCTCGAACGCCGCCAGGCGTGAGAGGGCCGTGCGCTCGGAGGCCTCGGCGCGCGCGGTGCGCACGGCCGCCGCCTCGGACGCGCGGATCGCCTCGACTCGCTCGGTCTCAAGGCGCGCGGCCAAAGAATCGCGCGCCGCGGCACCCGCGCGCGAGGCCGCGAGCTCGGTCTCCGCGGCCTGCGCGCGGCGCGCGGCGGCCTCTAGACGCGCGCGAAGCGAGGCGACATCGGCGTCCTTGCCGTCGGCCTCGAGCATCGCCCGATCCAGGCGCGCCTGAATTTCGCGCGAGGCCCGCAACCGCGCCATCGCCTCGCGTTCCCAGTCCTCGACGCGCGCGGCCGCGTGCTCGGCTTCGAGCTTGGCGACGCGCACGGCCTCGTCGCGGGCCTCGACTTCGAGCCAGGCCTTGCGCGCCTCGTCCTTGGCCGCCTGCCGCGCCTCGCGCTCTTCGCGCAACGACCCGGCGAGGCGTACGAGCCCGTCCTTCAAATTGTCACGCGTCACGCGCTCGCGCGAGGTCTCGCGTTCCTTGGCGTCGAGGCGCTCGCGAAGCTCGTCAGCCTGACGGGCCGCGATCTCGAGCTTGGCCAGAGCGTCGCGCAGCTCCGCGTACGCGCCGGCGGGGGGAATGACGAGATCCGCCAAGCGTCCGCCGAAGCCCGTCTCGGGCTCCTTCTCGCCGCGCTCGAACGAGCGGCGGCGCGAGGCGAGAACTTCCTCGACCTCCTGATTGAAATCGTCCTTCCAGGCGTGCAGGGGATCCATGGGCCTCGGACATTATAGGAGGGGGATGTTACAAAGACAAGACTATCTGGGCCGTTGGTCCCAGGACTCTTCTGGGCCCACGGGCCCTGACTTTCACGGCCCCCCGGGGACATCCTCGCGTCATGAACCCCCGGCGCCCCGCCGTCGCCGCCGCGCTGATAGGCCTAGGTCTTCTTCTCTACCGGCCGCGCTTGGTTCCCGAGCTTCTTCCCGGCACCGGCGCCCTGCCGGCGCCGCCCGCGCCCGCCCTCGCGTCGCCGATCGATTGGCCAGAGTCCGCGCCCGTCGCCGAGCCGCAGTCTGCGGCCGCCGATAGCGAAAAGTCCGAACCCGAAGAAGGAGAGTCGGGCGTCGCGGTGCCGGCCGGCGCGCAATTCCGCGACGCGCCGGCGGACTTCCCAGCGGCCACCGCTGCGGGCGCCTCCGTCGTTCCCGGCTTCGCCGCCCCGAGCGCGGCGTCTCGCGCCGCGATTTTCGCCGCGGCGCCGCCGTCCTCCGCCGAAACCGATCCCGTTCGCTCCGCGCGCGCCGTCAATCATCAGAACTTCGCCGCTCCCGCCGGCGCGACCTCCGCTTCGCCGACGCAGTCCTCTCCCAAGCGCGCTTTGCTCGCGACGGGTCCCGCGAACAGCTCCGACAGCCCGCCCGCGCCGGCGACGGCCGTCGACGCGGGGGGAGGCGGGGGCCGCCGTCCCGCCGCCGCCTCGTGGCGTCGCGCGAGCCGATCCTTCCCGCTGTTCCGCCCGCCGGTCCGTTCGGCCGATTTCATGCGCCGCTTCGCCGCGCGACCGAAAAAGGCCAAGCCACTCCTCCTCTCCAAGCTTCTCGGTCGCGGCGCGCTCAAGCCTCCACCGGCGTCGCTCAAGCCCCCGGATCTCTCCGCGCTCAAGGGCAAGAAGCCGCTCCTGCTTCCCGGCGGCGCGCCCGTGCCGCTCAAATCCTTCGACCTCGACCGCATCGAGGCGCTCGATCCTCGGCGCGTCGGTGCGACTCGCGACCGCCGCCGCGCCCCGCACTGGGACGCCGGCCCGCTGTGGCACGACGAGTCGGCGCGCGGCCTCGTCGAAGACGCGCGCTGGCTATGGCTCTGGAAGGACGCCGCGCGCTGGTGGGCGGCGCCCGAACCCGGCGCCGAGCCGCTCCTCCTACACCAAGGTCTGTGGTGGAGCA
>JAYTIP010000169.1:0-14703 GCA_043731745.1 Elusimicrobiota bacterium
CATCTCGCGGTACAGGTCGTTGCCTTCGCGCGAACGCTCGCCGACGCCGCCGAACACGGAGACGCCGCCGTGCTCCTTGGCGACGTTGTTGATCAGCTCGAGGATGGTGACGGTCTTGCCGACGCCGGCGCCGCCGAACAGTCCGATCTTGCCGCCTTTCATGTACGGGGCGAGCAGGTCGATGACCTTGATGCCCGTCTCGAAAATCGCGGGCTTGGTCACGAGGTCGACGAGCTTGGGCGCCTCGCGATGGATGGGGAGGAAGGTCGCGGATTTGATCGGATCGAGGCCGTCCTTGGCTTCGCCGAGCACGTTCATCAGACGGCCCAAGCAAGCCTTGCCGACGGGCACCGAGATCGGCGCGCCGGTGTCTTCGACGGCGGTGCCGCGCGTGAGGCCTTCGGTCGCGGCCATCGCGATCGTGCGCACGATGTTGTCGCCCAAGTGGCTCGCCACTTCGACGGTCAAGGTGTCGCCCTTGCCGTTCTCGCTCGGCATCTTGATCTTCAGCGCGTTGTAGTTCGCGGGAAGCTTGCCGGAGGGAAATTCGACGTCGACGACGGGGCCGATGACTTGGACGATTTTGCCGATGTTCATTTTATAGCTCTCTTAGTTGGTCGTGGTCGGGACGAACCCGATCTTGTGAAATCGAACGCCGTAGCGCCGCAGGCCGCCGGTGGGCCCGAGCACGCTGCGGACTTCTCCGCGGATCTGAATCTCCGGGTTCACCCGGAGATGAAGCGTCATGCCCTTCTCGAGGTCCGCGTCGGTCTTGAAGGTCATGCCGCCGGCGGACAAATCGGTGATCGTCGCGCGGCACTTGGCCGCGGACGGGCCCTGCAGGCTGATGTCGAAAGTGGCGCCCACCGCGGTGCGGGGGTGCCGTCTCTGTTCACTTCCGGTCTTTTGGGTCAAATCGTCTCCTTAACTTTATTAAGCGGCCAGGGCCTCGGCCCCGCCGACCAGCTCCGCGATTTCCTTCGTGATCATCGCCTGACGCATGCGGTTTGCGTCGAGCACGTATCCTTCGCGCATCTCCTTCGCGTTCTTCGACGCCGAGTCCATGGCGTTCATGCGGGCGGCGAGCTCGGCGGCCTGGGACTCGAGGAGGATGCGGTAAAATTGGGCCTTCACGTGGCGCGGCAGCAAGGCGGCGAGGAGCTCCTGACGGCCGGGCTCAAAGCCGTAGTCGGGCAACTCGACGGCCTCGGGCACCGTCTCGGGCACGGGGATGGGCAGGATGTCGCCCGTCAACAAGCGCTGCGTAGCGACGGACTTGAACTCGTTGTAGAGGACCGTGACCTTTGAAACGCCCTTATTGAGGTAAGCGTCGAGGACGGCTTGCCCCAGCAGCTCGGCGTGCGCGAAGGTGATTTTCGGGAACACGCCGACGAGCTCGGACACCATCTCGATTTCCTGGCCCTTGATGCGGGCGACCATGTCGCGGCCTTTGCGGCCGACGGCGATGCAGTACACCTTTTTGTCCTTGCGCTGGCGGAACCACTCAAGAGAGGCGCGCAGCACGTTGGAGTTGAAGGCGCCGCACAGGCCCTTGTCGCCGGCGACGAGGACGAGCAGCTCCGCGCCCTCGCGCTTGTCGAAGAACGGGTGAATCTGAATTTCCTTCTTGGCCTCGAGGTCGGCACGGACCTCGAGCAAGGCGAGCTCGCGGACCATGCGTTCCATCTTCGACGCGAACGGACGCGCGGCCAGGATCGCGAGCTGCGACTTGCGCATGCGCGCGGCCGCGACCATCTTCATGGCCTTGGTGATCTGCTCGGTCGACTTGGTCGACTTGATCTTGCTGCGAAGCTCTCTGAGGGAAGCCATGCTTTAAACTCCGACGGCGACCTTGCGGGCGCCGATATAGTCGGGGATCGCCCGCTCGGTAATCCACTGCGAGCGGAAGCCGAACGCCTTCTGCGCCTTCGCGGGATCGCCGAGCGTCTCGTTTTGATAAAAGCTGTACGGGTTCTTGAAGTACTCCGGCTGAAGGTTCGTGCCGAGCGTCGCGTTGAGCGAGGCGATGACGCCGTTGAAGTCGGTCTTGCGGCCCGTGCACACGTTATAAGCGCCTGACGGCGCCTTGCTTTCATAGGCGCGGATGTTCGCGTCGACGACGTCCTTGACGTAGATGAAGTCGCGGTACTGCTCGCCGTGCTCGAACACGCGCGGTCGGCGGCCCGATTTCATCTGCAACGCGAGCTGCCAGATCATGCTCGCGGTTTTGTTCTTGTGCGCCTCGCGCGGGCCGAAGACATTAAAATATCTTAACCCGACGGCCTTGATGCCTTTCGCCGAGTTCCCCACCGTCTCCATCGCGCACTTCGAAAATCCGTAGACGTTCATCGGCCGAGGTTCGGCGTCCTCGCGTTGCGGCACGGGCGCATCGCCGTAGGTGGCGGCCGATGAGGCGTAAACGACCTTCTTCACTTTCGACTTGGCCGCCCACGCGAGCAGATCCCTAAATTTTTCCACGTTGACGCTCATCATGAGCGCCTGATCCATGACGGTCGTGTCGGAGATCGCGGCCTGGTGGAAGACGGCGTCGATCTTGCCCACGCGCGGCGCCCAAAAAGAGGTGTTCCCGAAATCAGCGGCGACGACGTCGCCCGGGAAGCCGCGCAGGTTCTCGAAGGAGCCGGCGGAGAAGTCGTCGAGGCCGACGACCTGCCAGCCGCGGGCCGCGAGCTCCCAGCACAGGTTCGAGCCGATGAAGCCGGCGGCTCCGGTGACGAGCGCGCGCGGGCTCACTTCTTCCTCCGCGACACGATGTCCTGGAGCTCGAGGACGGGCGAGAGCACGCAGGCGTTGAGGGACTTGAGGCGCTTGTCGTCGGGACGCTTGATGCCGGGCATGACGTTGCCGCCGGCGTAGTGATTGACGAGCGTCGCGCACACCTCGTGATCCCACGCGGTCAGCCCGCTCGCCTGCTTCATGTCCGCGTCGAGCTTGCTCGCGTAGCGCTTCATGGCCTTCGTGTCGCGCGCCACGAGGTCCGCGAAAGCCCTCGGCGCGTTCTGCGTTCCGACGTAGGTGAACACGCCGCCGAGCTCGGGCTTCTCGATCGCGCTCAACGCCTCGATGAGCGAGCCGCTGAGCATCTCCTGGGCGCGCGCCGCCGTCGCCGATAAAATCGGCGCGGCGAGCAGGCACGCGATCAGGACGGTCTTGAGCACGGTTACTTGAACTGAGCCTTGAATTCCTTGATGAGGGCCTCGATCTTGGCCTTCAGCGAGTCGTCGATGGCCTTCTTGTCGGCGAGCTCCTTCATCGTGGCACCGTGGCGGTTCTCGGCGTACGCCGTGAGCTCGGCCTCGAAGCGGCGGACCTGGGCGACGAGAACGTCGTCGACGAAGCCGTTGGTGCCCGCGAAGATCGCGAGAACCTGGCGCTCGAAAGGAAGCGGGGCGTACTGACCCTGCTTCAAGATCTCGACGAGGCGCTCACCGCGGCCGAGCTGCTTCTGCGACGACGCGTCGAGCTCGGAGCCGAACTGCGCGAACGCGGCCAACGCGTTGTACTGCGCCATGTCCAGGCGCAGGCGGCCGGCGACGCCCTTCATCGCCTTCGTCTGCGCCGCGCCGCCGACGCGCGACACGGAGAGACCGACGTTGACGGCGGGGCGGATGCCCGAGTAGAACAGGTTCGACTCGAGGTAGATCTGACCGTCGGTGATCGAGATGACGTTCGTCGGAATGAAGGCCGACACGTCGTTGGCCTGCGTCTCGATGATCGGCAGAGCGGTGAGCGACCCGCCGCCGTTGGCCTTGTCGAGCTTACACGCGCGCTCGAGCAGGCGGCTGTGCAGGTAGAACACGTCGCCGGGATAGGCTTCGCGGCCCGGGGGGCGGCGCAGCAGCAACGAGAGCTGGCGGTAGGCCGCGGCGTGCTTGGAGAGGTCGTCGTAGATGACGAGGACGGCCTTGCCGGCCCACAGGAACTCCTCGCCGATCGCGCAGCCGGCGTAAGGCGCGATGTAGAGCATGGGCGCGGGCTCAGAGGCGCCGGCCATGACGACGATCGTGTACTCCATGGCGCCCGAGTCCTGCAGCTTCTGCACGACGGAGGCGACGGTGGACTGCTTCTGGCCGACCGCCACGTAGATGCAGATCGGGCGGTTGGGCTGGTTCTTCTGGTTGATGATCGTGTCGATTGCGATGGCGGTCTTGCCGGTCTGGCGGTCGCCGATGATCAGCTCGCGCTGGCCGCGGCCGATCGGAATCATCGCGTCGATGGCCTTGATGCCGGTCTGCAGGGGCTCGTTGACGGGGCTGCGCTGCATGACGCCGGGGGCGACGATGTCGAGCGGGCGGAACTTGGTCGTCTTGATCGCACCCTTGCCGTCGAGCGGGCGGCCGAGGGCGTCGACCACGCGGCCGATCATCGCCTCACCGACGGGAACCTGGGCGACCTTGCCGGTGCGGCGCACCGCGTCGCCTTCCTTGACGAGAGTGTCGTTGCCGAAGAGCACGCAACCGACGTTCTCCTTCTCGAGGTTGAGCACCATGCCCACGACCCCGTTGGGGAACTCGAGGAGCTCGCCCGACATGGCGTTCTCGATGCTGTAGACGCGCGCGATGCCGTCGCCGACCTGCAGGACCGAGCCTTCTTCCTTCAGCTCCGTGGAGCCGGAGAAGCCTTCGATCTGCTTCTTGATGACGGCGGTGATTTCTTCGGGTCGAATAGCCATGTTAGTTGAAGCTCTCCTTCATTCTGCGCAGTTGACCGCGCAAGCTGGAATCCAAGACCCAGTCTCCGATCTTCACGGCGATGCCGCCGATCAGTTCCGGGTCTTCTTTCACGTCGAGTTCGATGTCTTTTCCGGTGAATGTCTTGAGCTTGGCCGTCAGCTCTTTCTGCGCCTCGGCCGACAGGGGCGAGGCGGTGCGCACGTGCGCCTTCGCCGCACCCCGCTTCTCCGTGGCGAGCTTCGCGTAGACGGAGGAGACCATGATCATCAGATCGAAGCGCTTTTTGTCGACGAGCAGATCGAGGAATTTCAGAGTGACGGGGTTGACCTTGCCGTCAAGCGCGTCGTGGACGAGCTTCTTCTTGCTCGCAGGAGGAACGCGCGGATGGCGCAGCGTCGCCATCGCGTCGAGCAGGAGCTTATGCGCGGAACCGAGGTCGGCCTGCACCTTCTGCTCCTCGCCCTTGGCGGACGCGGCCTGGAAAAGAGCCGCCGCGTAGCGGCCGGCCAGGACGCGATCGGAAGCCTGCATCTTAGTTGCTCCCCGCCTTCTTGACGGCGTCGAGGTCCTTGAAGAACCCGTCGAGCACCGACTTCTGCACGCCCGCGTCGACGGTCTTGTGCATCAGCTTCTCGGCGGCCATCACGGAGAGATTGGCGACTTCCTTGCGCAGGTCGCCGACGAGCTTGTCCTTCTCGGCGGCCAAATCGGCGGTGGTCTTCGCCTTGATCGCGGCGGCGTCGGCCTCCGCCTCGGCCTTGAGCTTGGCGCGAAGCGCCTCGCCGTCCTTGGTCGCGGCGGCGAGCAATTCCTTGCTCTTCGCCTGCACGCCGGCGAGCTGAGCCTCGAGTTCCTTCTGGATTCGCTCGGCTTCCGAGCGCGCCTTCTCGGCCCCCTCACGATCGGCCTTGAGGCGCGCCTCGCGCTCCTCGACCGACTTCAGCAACGGGCCCCAGGCGAACAGCTTGAGGATCGCCACCAAACAGAGGAAGGTCACGATGGTCCAGACGGTCAGCCCGAGATCGGGTTTGAGAAGATCGCCCATGTTAGTCTTAGCTCCTACTTCAGTTCACGAAAAATTGTGCCCCCCGGACTTTCGCCCGGAAGGTCTTGGTGATTAGTTCTTCGCGGGGGCGGCGGCTTCCGCGCCGTGAGACGCGGCGGCGACGGGAACGCCCGCGTTGAGGGCGAGCGCGGCAAGCAGGACGCTGACGAGCGCCAGCAGGCCCAAGCCTTCGATCATGGCGGCCGGGATGATCATCATGGTCTGCAACGAGCCGGCGGCTTCGGGCTGGCGAGCGGCGCCCTCGAGGGCGGCGGACGCGAGCTTCGAGATGCCGTACGCGCCGCCGATGAGGCAAAGGCCCGCGCCGACGAAAACGCCGATGTAAGAAAGTCCGAGGTAACCCATATCGTGCATGTTAAGTCTCCTAACGACAGTATCTCGGCCGCCGACAGGCTTCCGAGTGTGCGACCTCCGCGTTTTAGTGCGGGTGGACGGCTCCGCCCACGAACAGGGCGGTCAAGAATGTGAAGATGTACGCCTGGAGGAACGACACCAGGACGTCCATCGTGTAGATGAAGAGAGCGAGGCCGACCGACGGGACAACCATGCCGACTCCCGCGACCTTGCTCATCTGGGCGAAGATGAAGATCATGCAGATGAACGCAAGCGACACTACGTGGCCTGCCAGCATGTTCGCGAAAAGACGAATGCAGAGTGACAGGCACTTGGCGAACATGCCGAACACTTCGATTCCGAAGAGCAGAATCCAGAGCGGGAAATACCCAATCGACAAAGGAACGGCGCTGGGAACAATGTGGAGCACGTAATTAACCGGGCCTTGCTCCATCATGCCGGCGACCTGAATGAGACCGAAGGTACAGAGCGCCATCCCGGCGGTCACCCAGATATTGGCCGTAACGCCCGACATATGGGGCACGAGACCGAGCAGGTTGCAGGTGAGCAGGAAGAAGAACAGCGTCAGGAAATAGGGCAGGTAGTGCCCGGCGTGATGGCCGAAGATCGGCTCGAGAATGTCGTCACGCACAAAAAGGGCAAGGGGCTCGAACATCGAGCGCATGACGCGGGCCAAGTCCGATTCGGAGCGTGCGGCAAAGGTCAAGGTCACAATCGCGATGGCGCACGCGATCCACATCGTGCGGATCAGGGGCGAAAGGCCCATATCGACGTTGCCGAGTATAGGTCCGAGGTTCGCAATGACCTTGTGGGAAGTCTTGTGATCGACGAGATGGTGCGCGAGAATATGCTCGAAATTCATGAAATCCTGAGGTGTCTCATCTCCAGAGTCAGCAGCAACGCCAGCAACGCGAATACATAAGAAATCAAAACGGCTTCCAGCGACGTCCCGACACGACCGTACGCCCACGCCGCCAGCCCCAGCAACACCGAGGCCCGCAGCGCCATCCCTCCGCCGAACGCGATCCAGAACGCTTTCATCGAGCGGCCTTTCGCCCAGAGCAACCAGGCGACGCTCACCGACGAGGCGGCCCACGCGGCGGCCGTTCCGATCCGGATTCCCCGCGCTTCCGCGGCCGCGCTCCAGACGCGTCCGGCGATCAGCGCCGCGACGATCGCGAGAACGGCGCCTTCAACGGCCGCCCGAGCCGCCGTTTTTAGAAAGGCTGAAGGTTCGGATGAGGCGATAGAGTCCAAGGACGATTCCAAAGAGCGCGCCGACGAGCGTTCCCCACGGTGAGGATTTGAAATGCTTGTCGAACCAATAACCCAGACCGACGCCGAGAAGAGAGAACGACGCGAGCTCCCAGCCGACGCTGAGCGCGACCGCTAAGGCGCTGTTGCTTGCTTCCTTAGAGGACTCGGGTTCTGTCGACATTTTCGGCGACGACGGAGCATTCTACGAGTTTCGAAGCTCCCTGTCAATTTTCGAACTATCGACGGGCGCTCAGCAGCGCACGGCCGACACGGCGCTTCCGCCGCGCTTGCGTTTCTGGCCGCCCCGGGTCGGGTTGATCGCGTCGTAGTCCGTGAGCGCTTTGCGGCACGCGGGCGCGGTTTTTTTCGCGTTTTTGCGCAGGCAATCCATCGTCCGGTTCTCGCCGGGCTTCACCTTCGAGCAGAATTTGGCGATGTCCGCCGCGCAATCCTTGTGCACGCGCGCGTGCGTCAACTCTTCCGCGCAGGCGGCTTCGGGCGCCTTCTTCGCATCCAGCTTCACCGTCTCAAAACAGGCCAGAAAGTCGTCGCCCGCGGACTTGTCCTTCAGGCCGCACACGGCCGGCGCGAAGGGAAGGCACTTGTCGAGCATGGGATTGGCGAAGGCCGGCGCGGTGAGCAGCAGGAGAAGCAAGGCGAGGGGGGTTGTCATGGCGATAAAGTATCAAATGAGCTATCCTTCGGGCATGAACGGACCCGGCTCGGAGCACGGTCCCGCGCGCATCCTCATCGCCGACGACCTGCCCGATCTTCTCCAAGCCCTGAAGGAAACCCTCGAACGCGAGGGTTTCATCGTCACGGCCGTCGACAACGGCCAGTCCGCCCTCGACACGATCCGCGCCGACCCGCCCGACATCGCGGTGCTCGACCTCAAGATGCCGCGCCTGACCGGCTTTCAGGTCTGCGAGGCCCTGCGCGCCGACCCGCTCCTTGAGAATCTTCCCGTCATCATCTTATCGGCGTCGGGCACGCGCGACAGCAAGGTGGCAGGCCTCGACTTGGGCGCCGACGACTTCATCACCAAGCCCGTCGACATCCGCGAGTTGCTGGCACGCATCCGCATGATTCTCAAGCGCAGCCGCCAAGGCCTCGACGCCAATCCGCTCACGCGGCTACCTGGAAATCTCGCCATCGAGTCGCGCGTCGAGCGCGCCGTCGCGGGCGGCCTGCCGCTCGCGGTGCTGTATGTCGATCTGAACCAGTTCAAGGCCTACAACGACGCGTACGGCTACGAGGAGGGCGACCGGGTCTTGAAGGGCCTAGCCCGCGTCCTCGTCGATCAACTGCGCGGCGGGGCGGGTGCTGAATTCGTCGGCCACATCGGCGGCGACGACTTCATCGTCCTCTCCTCGCCCGCCAAAATGGAGAGCCTCGCGAAGAACATCTGCGACGAGTTCGACGCGGTCGCGCCTTCCTTCTATAGCGAGGAGGACCGCAAGCGCGGGATGATCGTCGCCAAGGACCGCCAGGGCCACGAACGCGAGTTCCCCCTGCTGTCGGTCGCGATCGGCATCTGCCACAACCGCGAGCGCAAGCTCACCGGCTTCGCGCAGATTTCCCACCTGGGCGCTGAGCTCAAGAAAGTCGCCAAGGGCAACACGGGCTCTTCTTTCGTCGTGGACCGGCGTAAGGACTAACGCCGTCTACTTCGAAGAGACGAGCCGATAGCCGCCGCCGCGCACGGTCTCGAGTTCGCCCTTCCAGGGCTTCAGCGCGTCGCGCAGCGCGGTCAGGCGACGCGACACGGTACCCGACTCGCGTTCGCGCCCAGCGGCCCGGGCCAGCGCGTCGCTCAGCTCCTCTCGGGTCACCGGCTCGCCTTCGCGGCGAAGCAATACCCACAGCAACGCGAAGGCGCCTGCGTCGAGGTGAAGCTCCTTCCATTTCCCGCGCGTCCGGGCGAAGGCCCGGTGGGAGCGCTTCTCCGCCTTGAGCGCGCCGTCGACGGAAAGACGGGTCTGGGCGGCGAGCGCATGATCGCGCAGCACGGCCAGGCGCGAGGCGATCTTGGCTTCGGGCCAGGACTTGCCTAGAACCTCGTCGGCCCCGCTCGTCACCGCCGTGGCGAGCGCCTCGTGGTTCATGTCGCTCTCATCGAAGGCCAGCACGATCGACGCGTCGGGATACGACGCGCGAACGGCCGACACCGCCGCGCCCATCGCCTTGCCGGCCGCGACCCGGTCGAGCACGGCCAGCGCGTGCTCGTGGTGATGAGCGCGTCCCGCCGCTGGGAGGACGGAGAGCGCTTCGTAAGGCCAGCCGCCGCGTTTGGCGACATGCTGAAGACGCGCGAGCCAGGCGGTGTCGCGCGAGATCACGATCATGAGCTTAAATCGCTTCCCAAGCCGACGCGAGTCCCTGGCCGACGCCAATGCAAAGCGCGGCAACGCCGCGCCGGGCTTTTCTGCGACGCATTTCGTGAAGAAGCGTCACGACGATCCGGCAACCGGATGAACCGAGCGGGTGCCCGAGCGAAATCCCCCCGCCGTTGACATTTAACCGGCCATGATCAACGCCGAGTTCCCTCTGGCAGGCAAGCGCCTGCGCCGCAAACGCCTCATTGATCTCGATGAGGTCGACTTCTTTAATGTTCCAGCCGATGCGCGCGGTCAGCTTGTTGATGGCCGACACGGGTCCGATGCCCATAAACGAAGGCTCCACACCGGCGGACGCGGAACCGGCCCAGCGGGCGAAGGGCTTCAAGCCCAAGGCCTCGGCCTTCTTGCGTTCCATCAAGAGAATCGCGGACGCGCCGTCGTTGAGCGTCGAGGAGTTTCCCGCGGTGACCGATCCGTCCTTACGAAACGCGGGCTTCAGCGCCGCTAACTTTTCGAGGCTGGTCTCTTCACGAACCGTCTCATCGCGCGCGTAGTCGAGGGCCGGCCCCTTCTTCTGCGAGACGGCGATCGGCACGATCTCCTCATTGAAGACGCTCTCGCGGGCCTTGGCGGCGCGCTTATGGCTTTCGAGGGCGAACGCGTCCTGATCGGCGCGCGAGATCTTGTACTTGGTCGCCACATTGTCGGCCGTCTCGCCCATGCTCTCGAGCGGGAACAGTTCGGCCAGGCGCTTGTTGGGGTAGCGCCAGCCGAGCGCGGTGTCGTAGGCGGTCAGGTTGCCGAAGGCGTAGCCGGCCTCGGCCTTGGGCAACGAGTACGGGGCGCGGCTCATGCTCTCGACGCCGCCGGCGATGTAGACCTCGCCCTCGCCCGCGAGAATCGCGCGCGCGGCGGTGTTGATCGCTTCAAGACCCGACGCGCAAAGCCGGTTGACCGTGCAGCCAGGCACGGAATTGGGCAGGCCCGCGAGCAACGCGGCCATGCGTGCGACATTGCGGTTGTCCTCACCGGCCTGATTGGCGCAGCCGAGGTAAACGTCGGCGATCTCGGCGGGATTTAAACCGGGAGCCTTCTTGAGCAAAGCGGCCATTACATAACCGGCGAGATCGTCGGGGCGCACGGAGGAAAGCCCGCCGCCCAGACGCCCCACGGCGGAACGGACCGCCGCGACGGCCACGACTTCACGAGATGCCATCGAATGCCCCCATTTTCTCGCGCCATTCGTCGCTCACGCGGACGGGGCGCTGCAGCGCGTAATCAAAGGTCACCATCACCGACTTGGCCAAGGCGACGAGGCGCCCGTCGGCCTTCGTCTCGATTCGGTACTCCATCTGGATGCTGGCCCCGCCGATCTCGCTGACGCGGCAGCCGACGAGCAAGGTTTCGTGATGAAGGACCGGGGACTTGTAGTCGATCTCGATGCGGGCGATGATGACGCCGAAATCTTCGATCTTCACGCGACCCACGACTTTACGCAGGTAGTCGATCCGCGAGACTTCTAAGAAGCTGAGATAGTTCGCATTGTTGACGTGACCGAGGCCGTCGGTGTCGGAGAAGCGCACCGGCACTTCGCTGACGAGTTTATAGCCGTCCATCAGCGGGACTCTTGAAGAAGCTTCGCGAAGCGAAGCCGGCTCATGACGACCTGCAGCACCGAGCCCTCACCGATCTTGCGGCCTCGGCTGTGCACCTCGGTGCGCGCAAAGATGCGCGGGCCGTTGACCTTCACGAGCCGCGCGACCACGTGCAGCGGCGCGCCGATGCGCGCGGGGCGCAGGTGCTTGACGAGCACCGCGCCGCCCACGGCTTCCTCGTCGGCGTCGAGGTACGGCGCCAGCAGCATGCGCGCGGCGGTCTCCATGTGATAGACCATGGCCCAGGTCGCGTACAGCGGGTGGCGCACGAGGCCCTCGAGGTGGGGCTTCATGTGCTTCTCGACGCGCGCGGGCAGGTCCACCGTCATCCCAAGCCGCAGTCCGGGTTTCATTTCATGAGCCCCAGCGCCGCCACGCGCACGGCGTCCGCCGCCGAGGAGAACGGCATCGCTGAGGCGGCCTCACGCGCGGCCTCGCCCATTTTTTTGAGTTTCTCGCGGTCGGCGATCATCTCGAGCAACGCCGCGGCCAGCAGCGGCGGCGCCTTCTTGGGCGTCGGGTAATGCACGAGGCGTCCGGCCTCGGCCGGAAGCGTGTCGCGCACGCCGTAGTGGTCGCTCGCGAGCACCGGTAGGCCGGCGTGCATGGCTTCGACGACATTCAAGCCGTAGCTCTCATGGATGGACGGCGACACGAACAGGTTTCCAAGCCGCAAGTACGCGCGCTTCGCGGCGGAATCGAGATAACCCGGGAAGACGACCTTCACTTGCTTGAGCTTGGCCGCGGCGGCCCGGACCTTGCGGCCGTAGGCCTGCCCCATCATGAAAGCGGGCTCGCCGCAGATGAAAAGACGGATGTCCTTGCCCGCGAGCTTGCCGCTCGTCTCAAGGAGGCGAAGCGCCTCCAAAAAGAGATGCACGCCCTTCTCGGGCGAAATGCGCGACAAGGTCATGAGCACTAAAGTGTCGTCGGTCATCTCGTGGTACTCTCGCAGCTCGGCCGCGCGATTCTCGTCGGGGGGACCAGGCGGATCGGACCACACGCCCCACGGCACGACGGCGATGCGCCGGGCGAGCTCTTCGTAACCGACGAGGTCGCCGTAGCAGCGCATGAGCGTGTCGGCCATCGCGCGCGAGGGCACGATCATGCGCTTGGAGTGATAGACGGTCTCGCGCTGCTTCTCAAAGACGAGATTGAGCACATCGGGCAAAATCCAGTCCGCGCCGATCGAGCGCATGCGCTCGTGGAGCTTGGTGAGCTTCTCGGGCGCCACGATGCGGCGCAGGTAGAGCTTGTTGAAGTAGTCCACGACGTCGACATGCCAGATCGACAGTATCTGATAGCCCGCGGCGGCGAGCTCGGAGAGCGTCGGACCTTCGGAGACATCGTTGACGACGATGACGGTGTCCTTGGGCGGGTACTCCTTGGGGCGGTCCAAAATCCAGTCCGTCGTCTCCTTCTCGAAGTCGCGGCAAAAACGCGCGTAGTCGAGTTCACCTAGATCGACGAGGCCGCCCTCGCGTCCCGCCAGGCGGTGGTAGTCGCAGCCGGGCACGGGCGTTTCGGGGCCGGAGCCGAGCACGGTCAACGCCCAGGACGCGTCGGGGCTCCAGTGCTTGACCAGCTGCAATCCCACCATGGCTCCGCCGCCCAGGGGCGTGCGGTCCATGGGATAGCCGACATGAGAGGCGACGAAGACGAGCCGCTTCAAGGCTGTTATTATATGATAGTCGCCGTCACTCACTGTCGGAAGAGGCTATTGCCATGAACGCGAAATCCGAAACCATCGTCGTCGCCGGCGGCGCCCGCACGGCGATCGGCCACATTTCCCGCTCGCTGTCGGGCATCAAGCCCGAAGATCTCATGGTCGACGCGATCGAGGCCACCCTCTCGCGCGCCAAGCTCGGCAAGGACAAGGTCGACGGCGTCATCCTGGGCTGGGTCGGGCAAAGCTTCTCCGCCCCCAACATCGCGCGCGTCGCCGCGCTCAACGCCGGCCTGCCCCTCACCGTCCAGGCCGTCACCGTTCAGAATAACTGCGTCTCCTCGATCGAGTCCATCGCCGCGGCCTGCCGCATGATCATGGCCGGCGAAGGCGAGGTGTACCTGGCGGGCGGCGTCGAAGTCATGTCCCGCATGCCCTACTCGATCGACGGCAGCCGCGCCGCCAAGCCGCTTCGCTCGCTGACCGTCGTCAAAGAGAAGTGGGCCGAGCTCCTCGCCTCCCCCGACGTCGCGGTCGTCGACGCGATGGAGCAGGGCCTCACCGATCCCGTGAAGCACATCAACATGGCCGCCACGGCCGAGATCTGCGCCCAGATTTACGGCATCGGCCGCGCCGAGCAGGACGAGTACGCGCGAGAGAGCTTCCGGCGCACCTTGGCCGGCTGGAATTCCGGCTTCTTCGCCGCGAGCGTGGTGCCCGTCTTGCGCAACGGTACCACGATCCTCGAGAAGGACGAGTACCCGTTCCTGCGCGAGGACTTGGTCGGCAAGCCCCAGATGTTCGCCAAGGCGCCGGCCGCGTTCGACAATTCCGGTTATACGATGAAGCAGTTCTACACGGACAACGCGGCGCATCTCGAGGGCAAGACCTACCAGGAAGGCACGAAGGGCACCGTCACCTTGTTCAATTCCTGCGGACGCTCCGACGGCGCCGCGGCCGTGATCGTCACGACCGCTAAAAAGGCTAAGGAACTCGGTCTCGAGATCTTAGCTGAGATCAAGGGTTGGGGCTTCGAGGGCAACAACCCCGCGCACATGGGCGTCTCCCCCGCCTTGGCCGCGCCGACCGCGCTCAAGCGCGCCGGCATCAAGTTCGAGGACCTCGACCAGATCGAGCTGCACGAGCCCTTCGCCGCGACCGTGCTGTCCATCTTCAAGCTCGGCAAGTCCCAATTCGGCCACGACTGGGAAGCCAAGTACAAGTCCGGCGCGCTCAACCCCAACGGCGGCTCGCTCGCGGTCGGCCATCCGCTGGGCGCCACCGGCGCGCGCCTGATGCTCAACCTCGTCCACGCTCTCAAGAACAACCCGAAGGGCCGCAAGGGGATGCTCGCGGCGTGCGCGGGCGGCGGCATGGGCGGGGCGCTCGTCGTCGAGAAGATTTAAGCGTCTACTCGGACGCGTTCTTCTGACACGAGGGCTTGAGCGCCCCGAAGTAGTTGTTTCCGGCGCTGCCGCCGCCACCGCGCTTCTCGGCCACGATGGCCATGATGGGATCGGAGTCCATTAAGAAGTAGCGCTGAAGCGGGGGCTTTCCTGGGCGATTGATCACGACGACGTTGAGCGAGAACTCGCAGATCAACTGGTCCTCAGAGCAATTCGTTTTGAGCCGGATGTAGTCCACCTCATCTGGCTCGACCTCGGTGTTGCCC